>NZ_JASHDW010000016.1:0-30111 GCF_047463435.1 Streptococcus mitis
GGAACTTTGAAAACTTCAAAAAACGGATTTTTATCGCTCTGAATATCAAAAAAGAAAGGACGAAATTTGTCCTTTCTCGAGCTTAGCTTTTCATCAACCCACTACAGTTGACAAAGAGCCGAAAAAGCAGTGGATTTCTCCACTACTTTGACAGCTTATTCTTCAATTTCGATTTCAAGTTCGTCGCCTAGGTCAAGTGTGACTTCTTCATTCACAGAGTCTGCTTTAACTGCTTCATCTTTTTTGTTTTCAGCAGCTTCTTCTCCATCAACCAAACCAAATTGAACACGAACTTGATGGTCAATTTCATCAAAGATTTCTGGGTTATCTGACAAGTATTTCTTAGCATTTTCAGAACCTTGCCCGATTTTCTCATCCTTGTAAGAGTACCAAGCTCCTGCTTTTTTGATGATATCCAAATCGCTTGCAATCTTCAAAAGCTCACCAGTCTTAGAAATCCCTTCTCCGTACATGATTTCAACGAAGGCTTCCTTAAACGGTGGAGCCACCTTATTTTTCACGACCTTGATTTTAGTTTCTTTACCGACATTGGTATCTTTTTGGTCACCAGTTCCCTTGATTTGTGTGCTTCCACGAACATCCAAACGGACTGATGCGTAGAATTTCAGAGCACGTCCACCAGGAGTTGTTTCTGGATTTCCAAACATCACCCCAACTTTTTCACGCAATTGGTTGATAAAGATGGCAATTGTTTTGGTTTTATTGATAGAAGCACCAAGTTTACGCATAGCCTGGCTCATCATACGAGCCTGCAAACCAACGTGGCTATCACCGATATCTCCATCAATTTCCGCACGAGGCACAAGGGCAGCAACTGAGTCGACCACGACAAGATCTACAGCACCTGAGTCAATCAATTTTCCTGCAATCTCAAGACCTTGCTCTCCTGAGTCTGGTTGTGACAAGAGCAATTCGTCAATGTTGACACCAAGGGCCGCAGCATAAGCTGGATCGAGAGCATGTTCCGCATCAATAAAGGCAGCAATACCACCTTCTTTTTGCGCTTGCGCAACTGCATGAAGAGCAACCGTTGTCTTACCAGATGACTCTGGTCCGTAGATTTCGATGATACGTCCCTTAGGATAACCACCTGAACCAAGGGCAATATCAAGCGCCAAGGAACCTGAGCTCATCACCTGCACCTTTTGCTCTGCACGTTCACCTAAACGCATGATTGAACCCTTACCAAAGTCTTTCTCAATCAATTTAAGAGCGTCATTCAAGGCTTTTTCACGTTCAGCCCCGAATTTTTTTGAAATTTCATCTAATTTTTTTGGTTTTTTCGCCATTCTATTCTCCTACATTCTAATGGTCCTTAGACCTATCTACTATTATATCAAAAGTTAGTCACTTAATAAAGCCTTGCGAACTAGGTTAAAGGCATGCATAACCGCAATGTGACGTACATCTGCTCGACTTCTGCCTCCAATATTCACCTTGATAACCTTAGTTCCTTTCTCTTGCGCCAAGCCTATGTAAACTGTCCCAGCTGGGTGCCCTTCTAGGCTATCTGGTCCTGCCACTCCAGTCAAACTAATACCATAATCTGACTGAGTCTTGCTTCTTGCTTGCTCAGCCATCTTCTGAGCTGTAGATTCAGACACCACACCCTGTTCTTCCAAATCCTTGGCAGGAATATCCAACATCTTTGATTTTTCTTCCAAGTTATAGGTCACGAAACCACCCTTAAATATACTTGAAGCTCCTGAAAAATCCGCCACAGTAGCTTGAAAAAGACCTGCCGTCAAACTCTCTGCGGCCGTGATAGTTTTCCCTTGCTTTTTCAGTTCTTCTACGACAATGCTAGCCAAACTAGAGTCTTCCCCATAACCATAGCAAAGTTCTCGTAAAGAAAGGCCTTCAAAGGTTTGGTAGTCCAAGATTTGATTTTCCAAGATATCCAGTGCTTGATTCGCCTCTTCTTGGCTGCTAGCTTTTGTTGACAGACGCAGAGTGACTTCTCCTGTCTTGGCATAAGGGGCTAAGGTTGGATCTGTTTGATCGTCAATCAAATCAGCCAAAATGGTCACCAACTGACTTTCGCCAATTCCAAAGAAACGAAGAACTCGGGAATACAGCTTGCTTCCTGTCATCAACTTGGGTAGAAGTTGGTTTAAGACCATGGGTTTCAATTCACTTGGTGGACCAGGAAGGACGACGTAGGTCACTCCATCAACTTCTAAGATTCCTCCAACAGCCAATCCTGTTTCGTTTGGTAGTGGAGTCGCCCCTTCTACAAGTTGAGCTTGTCTTTCATTATTCGGTGTTCGGGCATAGTCTGGTCTCTGGGCAAAAAAGACATCCAACTTCACCTGTGCCTGAGGATCGAAGACTAATTCTTTCCCTAAAAATTTAGCTAGAGTTTGTTTGGTCAAATCGTCCTCAGTTGGCCCCAAACCACCTGTCAAAATCACCAGACTGCTACGTTGACTAGCAATCTCAAGCAGGGATAAGAGACGAGTTTCATTGTCTCCTACAGCCGTCTGAAAATATACATCTACCCCAATTTCTGCTAGTTTTTCCGACAAAAACTGAGCATTGGTATTGACAATCTGTCCTGTCAAAATCTCTGTTCCAACAGCAATGATTTCTGCTTTCATGTTTCCTCCTACCTATCTATTCGTATTTTTTTGAAAAAATCGCAGGAAATTTCCCACGATTGATTTTTTATTTGTATCAAAAAACGAACTATTCTACTTCATTTGTTACAAAGACGCCTTGTTGTTGATTATCCCCATTATCAACAGGCAACCGTCCAAACAAATCTTCAAATAAGACAGCATTTGTTTCAAGCTGAGTGACTTCTTCTTGTCCCAAAGAACGTCGCAATATATTCTGCATTTCCAACATATGCTCTCTAGAAACAATCTGGTAAGAAATACCTTGCAACATCTCTCCCTCACCCTTCAACTGTTGTGATTCAATAGTTTTAAACGAATCCTTGTAACCTAACAAGCTTGGAATACTTTTTGCAGATAAATCAATATTAGTCTGCATATTGGTACTTAGGGCTTTTAAGATAGACTGATAGTGACTGACACTATTCAAACTAAGAACTTTTTCAACAACCTTTTGAATGACTTCACGTTGTCTCTTTTGACGTCCGTAGTCACCTTCTGGGTCCTGGTAACGCATGCGAGAATAAACAAGCGCTTCTTCTCCATTTATTGTCTGCTCTCCAACACCGATAGAAATGGTGTTAAATTCCTCTTGGTCACTGATAGAAATCGGGAAACCTAGTGTATTATTAACCGTAATCCCGCCCACTGCATCTACCAATTGTTGCAAACCTTGCATATTGACCATAATATAGCGGTCAATATGGATATTCATCATCCTTTGAATCGTTGATATAGCTAATTCTGCACCTCCTCCAGCATAAGCTGCGTTCAGTTTCGCTTCTTCGATTTGACCATCTTTATGCTGAATTTTCGTCAAAATATCTCTCTCTAAACTCAACATCATAGTCTTTTTCGTATGCGGATTAACCGTCAAGAGAATCATAGAATCACTATTCCCCTCCCAAGGGTCAGTTCGTTCAACGTTTCCAGTATCAACCCCCATTAAAAGGATCGTTAAGGGTTCAGTCGCCTCAATAACATTGGTTTCTTCCCCAATCTTTTTATAGGTTTTTGATAAGGTTTGTGTACCTTGCTGATAAATGGTATAAGCAAAGACACCCACACCCAAAACTGTCACAGCTAGAAAAGCTAGCACCATTCCAATAATTTTTTTAACCATATTTCTACTAATCTATCAGTTTACCCATCAAGTAAACATCGATAAATTTCCCTTCTTCTATGTACGCACCGCGCTCTTGTCTACCTTCAATTACAAAGCCATATTTTTGATATAGATGAACTGCAGCTTGATTACGAGTTTGGACAGTTAGTTGAAGTCGACGAAGAATACCACTAGCTTGTGCCCACTCTATCGCTTCTTCTATCAACAAACTTCCCAATCCATTATTCCAATATCTTTTTCCAATCACAATGAAGAGATCTCCAATATGACGGACTCTCTTGCGCTGGTCAGCTGTAATATTTACAATACCAGCAATTTTATCATTTAAGAATGCAAGTAAGGTTATCTGATTGTCCGAACTAGCTTGCTTGTTGAGGAATACTTCCATCTCCTCACTGGTCAAGAGAATACCATCTCCGTCTAAGCTGGTAAAATCTGTCTCCAAACTCACACAATTTAAAAACGTCACTAATTCAGCTGCATCTTCAGCTTCGGCTTCCCTAATGAGCAATTCATACTCCATATTGAAGCTCCTCTAAGAGTTCTTCTGCACGCAAACCCTTTGCTTGGAAATGTAATCTGCGACCGTCTTCTTCTTTTAAAATTTCCAATTCTAAATAAGTATCGGGTAAGGCATCTCCTAAGAGATTTCCCCACTCAATAACAGTCACGCCTCCACCAAAGAGAAACTCATCCAAGTCAATAGAATCAGCGTCGCCCTCGATACGATAAACATCTAGGTGGTAAAGTGGAAGACGACCTTCATACTCTCTTACTATAGTGTATGTTGGACTCTTAATCATCTGAGTAATCTGTAACCCTTTAGCAAGACCTTTTGTAAAGGTCGTTTTACCTGCGCCCAGTTCACCAGTTAAGATTAAAACATCATTCTTTTCTAATAGATGACCCAAACGCTCCCCTAAGGCTTGCAGCTCTTCTTCATTTTTTGTGTACATGTTTCTATTATACCAAAAAGTTGTTCTTTGTCGAGATATTATCTGTGAATTTCATATTATAAATTGTAAAACTTGAACTATCTCTTCTTTTATTCTTAAAATAGAAACAGCAAGAAGACAACCAACAAAATATCTCTCATCAGGTGGCTATAAAATGAAACTTCCCAGCGAATGACTTTTGGTACCAATAGTCCTAGAAATAGCATTCCCAAGGTAATATAAAAGGTCATGGACAATAGCATCCAAGGATTTCTGAGAAAGATTAGAATAGCTAGTCCACTAATAAAACAGATTTCCTTCTTACCCAAAATCTTTTTCAATCCATTTACATACTTCTGAATCGGCAGAAAAACTAACAAATCAATACCAAATAAGAAAAAGAAACTCGGTAGAAAGACTTCCACAAACCCTTCTACGGATGTATTTCCTGCAAGGATATGTTCTATGACAATTAAAGCTAAACCCAAAATATTTACTAAGAGCAACAGACTATACAAGAATTGTTGATTATCTTCCTTAAAAACTGAATAAGATTGATTTCGCTGTCCACTATAGTAGTTTAGCCCTGCACCAATACTGGCAAGGAGCAACATGCCAACTAAATAATAGAAGCAGTTTTGATTTAACATCAAGGACCAAGTCGATAAACTTAAACAAGAACAGCTACTAAGTCCAAAAACCGTCAGCAATAACAAAACTCGAATTTGCTTTTTCATTCTTTCCATCATTCTTCCTCCCTTACTTGCTCTTATTATAAGCTAGAAATTCTCATCATTGCTAGAATATTTCTCAACTGTCAGTTTTCTACTCTAAAATGCAAAAAAGTTTGATGCAAGTAATCCTCACACCAAACTTTTTGTTATTTTTCCTTAAACCAAAGAGCAATTTCTCGCTTAGCTGACTCTTCTGAATCTGAACCATGCACAACATTTTGGATAACCTCATTTTCTCCAGCAGCTTTTGCAAAATCACCTCGAATAGTTCCTGGTAAAGCTTCTTCTGGACGAGTTGCACCCATCATAGTCCGCCAAGTTTCAATTACTTTGGGACCAGAAATGATACCTACAAGAACCGGTCCTGAAGTCATAAATTCACGAATCGGTGGGTAAAAACTTTGACCAACCAAGTCCTGATAGTGCTGATCAATTAACCCTTCTGAAACCTTTGTACGCAACTCCAATTTTTCGATTGTAAATCCACGTTGTTCGATGCGTTTCAACACCTCACCCACTAATCCTCTTTTTACACCGTCTGGTTTAATGATAAAAAATGTTTGTTCCATACCTGTCTCCTTTGTCAGCTTCTTTCTTTTATACTCTTCGAAAATCTCTTCAAACCACGTCAACGTCGCCTTACCGTAGGTATGGTTACTGACTTCGTCAGTTCTATCCACAACCTCAAAACAGTGTTTTGAGCTGACTTCGTCAGTTCTATCTACAACCTCAAAGCAGTGCTTTGAGCAACCTACGGCTAGTTTCCTAGTTTGCTCTTTGATTTTCATTGAGTATTATTTTACCACATTTCATGGAAAAATGGAGAAAGTTTTCAGAAAAGAGAAAGAGAACCCGAAGGCTCTCTCATTCTCTTTTATTCTACTGTTTCTTCCACAGTTTCAACGGCAGTATCCACAACTACTTCTGTTATTTCTTCATCCCCTTCTTCCTCTACTGGAGGATTAAGGTATTCTTCTTCGTTGATAGCATGTGGTTCAAGGTTACGGTAACGGGCCATACCAGTACCAGCTGGGATGATCTTACCGATGATAACATTTTCCTTAAGTCCAAGGAGATGGTCTTTCTTACCACGGATAGCCGCATCAGTAAGGACACGAGTTGTTTCCTGGAAGGAAGCCGCTGACAAGAAACTATTTGTTTCAAGTGAGGCTTTGGTAATTCCCATAAGAACTGGGCGACCTGTCGCTGGAACTCCACCTGCAATAAGGACATCTTTGTTGGCATCTGTAAAGTCATTGATATCCATGAGGGTACCCATGAGAAGATCTGTGTCACCTGGATCCATGACACGGACTTTACGGATCATTTGACGAACCATTACCTCGATATGTTTGTCACCGATTTCTACCCCTTGGCTACGGTAAACTTTTTGTACTTCACCGAGAAGGTAAGTTTCAACTGACAAGACATCACGAACTGCAAGGAGACGTTTTGGTTGGATAGAACCTTCTGTAAGAGCAGCACCACGCGCTACTTGGTCTCCAACTTCAACACGCATACGAGCTGTAAATGGAACGACGTATTCACCTTCGCCAGTTTCACCCTTAACAAAGACTTTCTTAGTACGAGTTGATGCATCTTCTTCGATAGCAGTAACTTGTCCTTTAACCTCTGTGATAACCGCTTCCCCTTTAGGATTGCGGGCTTCAAAGATTTCTTGGACACGAGGAAGACCCTGAGTGATATCGGTATTTGAGGCAACCCCACCCGTGTGGAAGGTACGCATTGTAAGCTGTGTACCAGGTTCCCCGATAGATTGGGCAGCGATTGTACCAACTGCTTCACCAACTTCAACCGCATCACCAGTCGCCAAGTTGATACCGTAACAGTGACGACAGACACCATGACGAGTGTTACATGTAAATACAGAGCGGATAGTCACTTCTTCCACACCAGCATTAACAATTTCACGCGCCTTGTCTTCTGTAATCAACTCATTTGAACCGATAATCACTGCACCAGTTTCTGGATGTTTAACGGTTTTCTTAGTGTAACGACCATTGAGACGTTCTTCAAGAGACTCGATCATCTCTTTTCCTTCTGCGATAGAACGGATCAAGAGACCACGGTCTGTTCCACAGTCGTCCTCACGGATGATAACGTCTTGGGCAACGTCAACCAAACGACGAGTCAAGTAACCTGAGTCGGCTGTCTTAAGGGCCGTATCGGTCATACCTTTACGGGCACCGTGAGTTGAGAAGAACATTTCGAGTACTGACAAACCTTCGCGGAAGTTTGAAAGGATTGGCAATTCCATGATACGTCCGTTCGGAGCTGCCATCAGACCACGCATACCGGCAAGCTGTGAGAAGTTTGAGATATTACCACGGGCTCCAGAGTCCATCATCATAACGATTGGGTTCTTAGGATCTTGGTTGGCAATCAAACGTTTCTCTAGTTTCTCACGGGCAGCACGCCATTCAGCTGTAACAGCATTGTAACGCTCGTCGTCTGTGATCATACCACGACGGAACTGTTTTGTGATTTGTTCTACACGTTTGTGTGATTCTTCAATGATTTCAGCCTTGTCATCAACGACTGGGATATCGGCAATACCAACTGTCAATCCTGCAAGAGTTGAGTGGTGGTAACCGAGGTTCTTCATACGGTCAAGTAGAGCAGAAGTTTCTGTTGTACGGAAACGTTTGAAGATTTCAGCGATGATATTTCCAAGGTTTTTCTTCTTGAATGGGGGGTTGAGTTCAAGTTTGCTGATAGCTTCCTTGATATCTCCACCAAGTGGCAAGAAATATTTAGCTGGAACACCTTCTGTCAAGTTGGCATTGTTTGGTTCTTGCAAGTATGGTAGACCCTCTGGCATGATGTCGTTGAAGAGGATTTTACCAACTGTGGTAAGCAAGACCTTGTGTTTTTGCTCTTCTGTCCAAGGCTTGTTGAGGCTGTCTGTTGCGATACCAACACGTGAGTGAAGGTGAACATAACCATTACGGTAAGCCATAACCGCTTCGTCACGGTCTTTGAAGACCATTCCTTCACCTTCACGACCAGCTTCTTCCATAGTCAAGTAGTAGTTACCCAAAACCATGTCCTGAGATGGAGTAACAACTGGTTTACCATCTTTCGGGTTCAAGATGTGCTCCGCAGCTAGCATCAAGATACGAGCTTCTGCTTGAGCTTCTTCTGAAAGCGGTACGTGGATGGCCATTTGGTCCCCGTCAAAGTCGGCATTGTAGGCTTCACAGACAAGCGGGTGCAAGCGAAGGGCCTTACCATCAATCAAGACTGGCTCGAAAGCTTGGATACCCAAGCGGTGAAGGGTCGGTGCGCGGTTCAAAAGCACTGGGTGTTCTTTAATCACTTCTTCAAGGATATCCCAGATACGCTCATCTCCGCGTTCCACCAAGCGCTTAGCTGCTTTGACGTTTTGCACGATATCACGGGCAACGATTTCACGCATGACAAATGGTTTAAAGAGCTCGATCGCCATTTCACGTGGCACACCACATTGGTACATCTTAAGCGTTGGACCAACGGCAATAACGGAACGTCCTGAGAAGTCAACACGTTTACCGAGCAAGTTTTGACGGAAGCGTCCTTGTTTACCTTTCAGCATGTGACTCAATGATTTCAGTGGACGGCTACCTGGTCCTGTGATTGGACGACCACGACGACCATTGTCAATCAAAGCGTCAACCGCTTCTTGAAGCATACGCTTCTCATTTTGAACGATGATACCAGGTGCATTCAACTCAAGCAAACGAGCCAAACGGTTGTTACGGTTGATAACACGGCGGTAAAGGTCGTTCAAGTCAGATGAGGCAAAACGGCCACCATCCAACTGCAACATTGGACGAAGATCTGGTGGAATAACCGGAAGGATGTTAAGAATCATCCATTCAGGTTTGTTTCCAGACTTGTAAAAGGCATCCAAAACATCCAAACGACGGATAGCTTTGACACGTTTTTGTCCAGTAGCTGTTTTCAACTCTTCTTTGAGTTCAGCAATTTCTTTTTCAAGATCTACTTGTTTCAATAAGTCTTGGATGGCTTCGGCACCCATTTTGGCAACGAATGATCCATAACCATACTCACGCAATCGCTCACGGTATTCGCGCTCTGTCATGATAGACTTGTGCTCAAGTGGTGTATCCTTAGGATCAATCACCACATAAGCCGCAAAGTAAATAACTTCCTCGAGGGCACGAGGGCTCATATCAAGGGTCAAGCCCATACGGCTTGGAATTCCCTTGAAGTACCAGATATGAGATACAGGAGCTTTCAACTCGATGTGCCCCATGCGCTCACGACGAACTTTCGTACGCGTTACTTCAACCCCACAGCGGTCACAAACAATTCCTCTGTAACGAATACGTTTGTACTTACCACAAGCACATTCCCAGTCTTTTGTAGGGCCAAAGATAACTTCATCAAAGAGTCCTTCACGTTCTGGTTTCAAGGTACGGTAATTGATTGTTTCAGGTTTTTTAACTTCTCCATAAGACCATGAACGGACTTTGCTTGGAGAAGCTAGGGTGATTTGCATACTTTTAAAACGATTTACATCAACCACTATTTCTTCCCTTTCTATTCTAAGTGAACTGCTTATTCTTGTTCAGCAGCTTCTTCTGTTGCTTCCGCTTTTACTACTTTCTCAGCTTCTTCAGCTTCAAAGGCTGCTTTAGCCTCTTGTGCTGCTTTTTCGCGGGCTTTTTCAAGGTCATCTACGTGGATGACATCTTCGTCCATTCCTTCATCCAAGTCACGAAGTTCCACTTCTTGATCATCTTCGTCAAGGACACGCATGTCAAGACCAAGAGATTGCAATTCTTTGACAAGAACTCGGAAGGATTCTGGAACACCTGGTTTTGGAATTGGTTTCCCTTTTGTAATAGCTTCATAAGCTTTCAAACGTCCGTTGATATCGTCAGACTTGTAAGTCAAGATTTCTTGAAGGACATTTGAGGCACCGTAGGCTTCAAGAGCCCAAACCTCCATCTCACCGAAACGTTGTCCACCAAACTGAGCTTTACCTCCAAGTGGTTGTTGGGTAACGGTTGAGTAAGGTCCGACTGAACGCGCGTGCAATTTATCATCAACCATGTGGTGGAGTTTGATCATGTACATGACACCAACTGACACACGGTTATCAAATGGCTCACCAGTACGTCCATCGTAAAGGATTGTTTTGGCATCACTATCCATACCTGCTTCTTTAACAGTTGACCAAAGGTCTTCAGAACTTGCTCCGTCAAAGACTGGTGTAGCGATGTGAATACCAAGAGTACGAGCCGCCATACCAAGGTGGAGCTCCATAACCTGACCGATATTCATACGTGATGGCACCCCAAGTGGGTTCAACATGATGTCGACTGGAGTTCCGTCTGGAAGGTATGGCATATCTTCTACAGGAACAATACGAGAGACAACCCCTTTGTTTCCGTGACGTCCGGCCATCTTATCTCCGACCTTGATCTTACGTTTTTGAGCGATGTAGACGCGAACCAGCATGTTAACACCAGATTGCAACTCATCTCCATTTGCACGTGTAAAGATCTTAACATCACGAACGACACCATCGGCACCGTGTGGTACACGAAGAGAAGTATCACGCACTTCACGAGACTTGTCTCCAAAGATAGCGTGCAAGAGACGTTCTTCAGCTGAAAGGTCTTTCTCACCCTTAGGTGTTACTTTACCTACAAGGATATCGCCTTCTTTAACCTCAGCACCGATACGGATAATACCCATTTCGTCAAGGTCTTTAAGAGCGTCTTCCCCAACATTTGGAATTTCGCGAGTAATTTCTTCAGGCCCAAGCTTTGTATCGCGCGTTTCTGATTCGTATTCTTCAAGGTGGACAGATGTGTAGACATCATCTTTCACCAAGCGTTCGCTCATGATAACGGCATCCTCGAAGTTGTAACCTTCCCAAGTCATGTAGGCAACGATTGGGTTTTGTCCAAGCGCCATTTCTCCATTTTCCATAGAAGGGCCGTCAGCGATGAAATCGCCTTTTTCAACGACATCGCCAACTTTTACGAGAGTGCGTTGGTTGTAAGCAGTACCTGAGTTTGAACGACGGAATTTTTGGATGTGGTAAACGTCCAATGAACCATCTTCACGACGAACTTCTACCTTGTCAGCATCTGCATAGGTAACTTTACCGTCATACTGAGCAATCACAGCAGCTCCTGAATCGTGGGCTGCTTGGTATTCCATACCAGTACCAACGTAAGGTGCTTTAGGATTAATCAATGGTACAGCCTGACGTTGCATGTTGGCTCCCATGAGGGCACGGTTGGAGTCATCGTTTTCCAAGAAAGGAATACATGCTGTCGCAACGGCAACTACCTGTTTTGGTGATACGTCCATGTAGTCAACAACATTAGCTGGATACTCTTGGTTGACCCCTTGGTGACGACCCATGACAACTTTCTCAGCAAATGTTCCATCTTCATTCAGACGAGAATTAGCCTGTGCTACAGTAAATTCATCTTCTTCATCGGCTGTCAACCAAACGATTTCGTTCGTAACAACACCTGTTTCACGGTCAACTTTACGGTATGGTGTTTGAACAAAACCATATTTGTTCAAGTGTCCGTAAGATGACAAGTTATTGATCAAACCGATATTAGGTCCTTCAGGTGTCTCGATTGGACACATACGACCGTAGTGAGTGTAGTGCACGTCACGTACTTCATATCCAGCACGGTCACGTGTCAAACCACCAGGTCCTAAGGCTGACAAACGGCGTTTGTGAGACAACTCAGAAAGTGGGTTGTGTTGGTCCATGAACTGTGACAACTGTGATGAACCAAAGAATTCTTTAACCGCAGCTGTTACAGGACGGATATTGATAATTTGTTGTGGTGTCAAGACTTCGTTGTCCTGAACAGACATACGTTCACGGACATTACGTTCCATACGAGAAAGTCCAAGACGTACTTGGTTAGCAAGCAATTCACCAACCGCACGGATACGACGGTTCCCAAGGTGGTCGATATCATCTACACGGCCAAGTCCTTCAGCCAAGTTGAGGAAGTAGCTCATCTCAGCAAGGATATCTGCAGGAGTGACGATACGAACCTTGTCATCTGGATTGGCATTACCAATAATTGTTACAACACGGTCTGGATCAGTTGGAGCAACAACCTTGAATTTTTGAAGAACAACTGGCTCAGTCACAACCGCTGCATCATTTGGAATGTAAACAATCTTGTTCAAGTCGCCATCCAAATGGCTTTCAATGCTTTCAATCACGCTACGAGTCATGACTGTTCCAGCTTCTACCAAGATTTCTCCTGTTTCAGGGTCTACCAATGGCTCCGCAATGGTTTGGTTAAGCAAACGTGTTTTAACATTGAGTTTTTTATTGATTTTGTAACGACCGACAGCTGCCAAGTCATAACGACGTGGGTCAAAGAAACGAGCTACAAGCAAGCTACGTGAGCTTTCAGCAGTCTTAGGCTCACCTGGACGAAGGCGTTCGTAAATTTCTTTCAAAGCTTCGTCTGTACGAGAGTCCATTGGATTCTTGTGGATATCTTTTTCAACAGTATTACGAACCAATTCGCTATCACCAAAGATATCAAAGATTTCATCATCACCTGAGAAACCAAGCGCACGAACCAATGTTGTAAATGGAATCTTACGAGTACGGTCGATACGAGTGTAGGCAATATCTTTTGAGTCGCTTTCAAGTTCCAACCAAGCTCCACGGTTAGGGATAACAGTTGACCCGTACCCCACTTTACCGTTTTTATCAACTTTATCGTTAAAGTAAACACCTGGTGAGCGGACCAACTGAGATACGATGATACGTTCACCACCATTGATGATGAAAGTACCCATTTCAGTCATGATTGGGAAATCACCAAAGAAAACTTCTTGGGTTTTGATTTCGCCTGTTTCTTTATTGATCAAGCGGAAGGTTACAAAAATTGGTGCTGAGTAGCTAGCATCGTGGATACGAGCTTCTTCTAGCGTGTATTTTGGTTCCTTGATTTCATATCCAACAAATTCCAACTCCATTGTGTCTGTGAAGTTTGAAATTGGCAATACATCTTCAAATACTTCCTTAAGACCATGGTCTAGGAAATCTTTGAATGAGTCAGTTTGAATTTCAATCAAATTTGGTAAGTCAAGAACTTCTTTGATTCTTGAAAAACTACGACGGGTACGATGTTTCCCGTATTGAACGTCATGTCCTGCCAAGATGATTCTCCTTTGTAAATAAGTTCCAAGCCTTGTCAATCAGGCTTTTCTAATCGTCATATGGTTTTAAAAACCCCTATCACCGTGTCCTCTTGATAAATTTTCAGAATCTTTAAGTCTTTGTTACAAGCACTCAAAATCCTGAAAAAAAGCACAAAAAGAGCAGCTAAATCTGACTTCTTCAGAAGATTTAACTGCTGTGAGCCTTGTCTGGACAATATTTCAGACAAAACCTACGACAAATGATTATTCATATTATACCCTATTTAGCTAGATTTTTCAAGGGGATTAACGATTTTTTGACAAAATCTTTTCCTATAAAAATTTGCATTCTACTATCACTTTTCAAACTTCATTTTCAGTTTAATGGTCCCAGGAAAATATAGTAAATTCAGATTTTCCTATTTTATCCTAGGCTATTTTTCTTGACTTTACTAGGCTTTTCTTTTAATATATATGTATAAATATATATGGAGGTTTATTATGAATATCTTGCTGACTAAAAAAGAACAAGACTTGCTATTCTTGCTGGAAGAATTAACCAAGAACCATGATTGGATAGAGATTCCAGTTTTGGCAGAAAATTTGAAATTAGCAGTAAAAGAATTGCAAGAACATCTTTCTAGTCTCGAGCAATTATTCCCAAACCTCCTGATTCAATCAAGAAAAAAGGCATTCAACTGCAGTTTGACTTTCAAAACACCTTGGATCCTCGGATTGCAATCTTTGAACAATCTACAACCTACTCTTTTTTGAACTATCTGTTTTTCAAAGGGGGGCAATCACTTGAGCAAATGTGTCAGGCGCTTTCGATTAATCCAGAGCAGATTGAGGAAATCATTCATCGTCTTAACACACTCCTTCCCCAACACTACAATATCAGTATCCAACCTTACCCTTTGGTCATGGAGGGAGCGGAAGAGGACATCCGCGCCTTTTATCTGGACTACTTTAGCCAAAGCTACACCTTTCTTGATTGGCCTTTCCCTTCTATTTCTGAAGAATCACTCACTCAGCTGATTCAGCTGTTTTTAAAGGCCCAACAAGTTTCACCCAACCTCAGCGGTCTACGGCAAATCAAATATACCTTGGCTATCAATCTAGAGCGGTTAAATAAGGGACGTTTCATCGAAAATCCTACTCCTCTTTTAACCAGTCACTACAGCTCCCTCATGCAGATTCCACAGTTTGAACAAGATATCAAAAAGCTGGCTAAAAAGCTCCATTTTGAACCGAAAAAGGAGACATTAGAACAGCTATTTTCAAACCCAGTAAAGTCTCCTCAACTCACAAACAATCCTAACAATGGAGTACTGAGGGATATTCAGCACATTCAAAAATCCTACCGTCTATTGAGCCAAATCCTAGAAGAGCTAGCCAAAGAATTTCACCTACAGATTGAAAATCGAGAAGAATTGATTTGGCTCCTCCACTACACTGCCCAATCTGATTTCTTCCATCTACTCAGTGACCAGTCTCTTGACAAACAGAAATCCCAGATTTTAAGCAATTATCAGGTAGAATTTCCAAAACTATTTGAAGTAAGTCAACACAAATTCCAATCTTATCTGACTGAAATGGGGCTAGAAAATCACCCAAGTAAGCTACAAGAACTTGTCTACACCTTTTCGATTCAAGGGCAGCGAATTTTAGTCCAATTACTTCAAAAACTTCCCAAAATACGAGTTTTAGTCATTAGTCATTTGGATATCCATCACGCACAAAACCTAATCGACACCCTTGCTCACTACGGCAATAACCTCTATCTCTTTGATTCTTGGGAAGAATCTACTATTTCTTTCTCAATTCTCAATCAAATCCCTCACGATATTGTGATCACTACCTTTCCTGTCACTAACTCTCCTAAACCACTTATCTACAATCGTAACTTCTCTACTTCAGAATTATTTCATCACCTTCACCTTCTTGCTTCTCAAATTCATAAAGAAAGACTGGCTTAATCGTAACAAAATTTGTTGCGATTTTTTCTTTTATTTTAATTTTAGGAAAACGCTTGCATCTTATTTTACTAAGTGCTATACTGATGATAGAAATTTATTGATTGGAGAATCATTATGAGAAAAATACCATCTCAAACTGAGAAAAAAATGGTTTACAGCATCCGCTCCCTCAAAAATGGAACTGGTTCTGTCCTTATTGGAGCAAGCCTTATTCTGCTTGCCATGGCTACACCAACTATCTCAGCAAACGAAAATACACCAACCACTAACGAACCCAGCAACAGAAATACGACCTCCCTTACTCAACCTCTTACTGATGCAACAAACATCGCTGGCAAGAACGAAAGCGATTTTTCTTCACCCGATAGTGCAAACGCTTCCCTAAAGAAAACAGAAGAAAAACCTGCAACAGAGCCAACTACTCCTGCTGCAACTCCCGCCGATTCAGCCCCACAAACCGGACAAGATCGTTCAAGTGAACCAACTACTTCTACGAGTCCAGTAACGACTGAAACTAAGGCAGAAGAACCAATAGAAGACAACTACTTCCGTATCCATGTCAAAAAGCTTCCTGAAGAAAACAAGGATGCTCAAGGACTATGGACTTGGGACGATGTTGAAAAACCATCTGAAAACTGGCCTAACGGAGCCTTGTCCTTTAAGGATGCCAAAAAAGATGACTATGGCTACTACCTAGATGTCAAATTAAAGGGAGAACAAGCCAAGAAAATTAGCTTCCTCATCAATAATACAGCTGGGAAAAATCTAACCGGCGATAAATCGATAGAAAAACTGGCACCAAATATGAATGAGGCTTGGTTGGACCAAGAACACAAGGTTTTCTCTTACGAGCCACAACCTGCAGGAACTATTCGCGTCAACTACTACCGTACAGATGGCAACTATGACAAGAAATCTCTCTGGTACTGGGGAGATGTGAAAAATCCAAGTAGTGGTGAATGGCCTAACGGAACAGATTTTACGGCTACAGGCAAATATGGTCGCTATATCGATATTCCACTCAAAGATGCAGCTAAAGACCTTGGATTTTTATTACTAGACAGAAACAAACAAGGAGACGATGTGAAAATCCGTAAAGAAGATTATAAGTTCACAGATTTAAAAAATCATAGCCAAATTTTCCTAAAAGACGATGATGAATCGATTTACACAAATCCATACTATGTCCATGATATCCGTATGACAGGAGCCCAACACGTAGGCACTTCTAGCATTGAGAGTAGTTTTTCAACACTTGTCGGTGCTAAAAAAGAGGATATCCTCAAACACTCCAACATCACTAATCACCTAGGAAATAAAGTAGCTATCACCGATGTTGCAATCGATGAAGCTGGTAAGAAAGTGACCTACAGTGGAGATTTCTCGGACACAAAACATCCTTATACCGTGAGCTACAACGCTGACCAATTCACTACCAAAACAAGCTGGCGTCTGAAAGATGAGACTTACAGTTATGATGGCAAACTTGGAGCTGACCTAAAAGAAGAAGGAAAACAAGTTGATTTAACCCTTTGGTCACCAAGTGCTGACAAGGTTTCTGTCGTTGTCTACGACAAGAATAACCCTGAAAAAGTGGTTGGAACTGTCGCTCTTGAAAAAGGGGAAAGAGGAACTTGGAAACAAACTCTAGATAGCACAAACAAACTCGGAATCACAGATTTCACTGGATACTATTATCAATACCAAATCGAACGTCAAGGTAAAACTGTTCTTGCACTCGATCCTTACGCTAAGTCCCTCGCTGCTTGGAATAGTGACGATGCTAAGATTGACGATGCCCATAAAGTGGCTAAAGCCGCCTTTGTAGATCCAGCCAAACTCGGACCTCAAGACTTGACTTATGGTAAGATTCACAATTTCAAGACTCGTGAAGATGCCGTTATCTACGAAGCTCATGTGCGTGACTTTACTTCAGATCCTGCCATTGCAAAAGACTTAACCAAACCATTTGGTACCTTTGAAGCATTTATTGAAAAACTAGACTATCTCAAAGACTTGGGTGTAACCCACATCCAGCTCCTTCCAGTCTTGTCTTACTACTTTGTCAATGAATTGAAAAACCATGAACGCTTGTCTGACTATGCTTCAAGCAACAGCAACTATAACTGGGGATATGATCCTCAAAACTACTTCTCCTTGACTGGTATGTATTCAAGCGATCCTAAAAATCCAGAAAAACGAATCGCAGAATTTAAAAACCTCATCAACGAGATCCACAAACGTGGTATGGGAGCTATCCTAGATGTAGTGTATAACCATACAGCCAAGGTCGATATCTTTGAAGATTTAGAGCCAAACTACTACCACTTTATGGATGCTGATGGGACACCTCGCACTAGCTTTGGTGGTGGACGCTTGGGGACAACCCACCATATGACCAAACGACTCCTAGTTGACTCTATCAAATATCTAGTTGATACCTACAAAGTGGATGGATTCCGCTTCGATATGATGGGAGACCATGATGCAGCTTCTATTGAAGAAGCGTACAAGGCTGCACGCGCCCTCAATCCACACTTAATCATGCTTGGGGAAGGTTGGAGAACCTATGCTGGTGATGAGAACATGCCTACTAAAGCTGCTGACCAAGATTGGATGAAACATACCGATACTGTCGCTGTCTTCTCAGATGACATCCGTAACAACCTCAAGTCTGGTTATCCAAACGAAGGTCAACCTGCCTTTATCACAGGTGGCAAGCGTGATATCAACACTATCTTCAAAAATCTCATTGCTCAACCAACCAACTTTGAAGCAGATAGTCCTGGAGATGTTATCCAGTATATCGCAGCCCATGATAACTTGACCCTCTTTGACATCATCGCCCAGTCTATCAAAAAAGACCCAAGCAAGGCTGAGAACTATGCTGAAATCCACCGTCGTTTGCGACTTGGAAATCTCATGGTCTTGACATCTCAAGGAACTCCGTTTATCCACTCTGGTCAGGAATACGGACGTACTAAACAATTCCGTGACCCAGCCTACAAGACTCCAGTAGCGGAGGATAAGGTTCCAAACAAATCTCACTTGTTGCGTGATAAGGATGGCAATCCATTTGACTATCCTTACTTCATCCATGACTCTTATGATTCGAGTGATGCTATTAACAAGTTTGACTGGACTAAGGCTACAGATGGAAAAGCATATCCTGAAAATGTCAAGAGCCGTGACTATATGAAAGGGTTGATTGCCCTTCGTCAATCTACAGATGCCTTCCGACTCAAGAGTCTCCAAGATATCAAAGACCGTGTCCACCTCATCACTGTTCCAGGCCAAAATGGTGTGGAAAAAGAGGATGTGGTAATTGGCTACCAAATTACTGCTCCAAACGGTGATATCTACGCAGTCTTTGTCAATGCTGACGAAAAAGCCCGCGAATTTAATTTGGGAACCGCCTTTGCCCACCTCAGAAATGCGGAAGTTTTGGCAGATGAAAACCAAGCAGGACCAGTCGGAATTGCCAATCCGAAAGGACTCGAGTGGACTGAAAAAGGCTTGAAATTAAATGCCCTTACAGCTACTGTTCTTCGAGTCTCTCAAGGCGGTGCCATCGTTGCCCCAGCTGTGGAGGATAAACCAGAATTTGACCTTTCTAGCTTAAAACAAGAACAAGGGCAATATAATATCCAAGACAATATGTCGAACCGAGTAGTCAAACAGGAACAGCAAACTCCAGCTCCACAAACTAAACCTGATTCTGCAAAACCAGATACAAAAGTAGCTGATGCAGAAAATAAACCTATCCAAGCTACAACTGATTCACAAACTTCACAAGAAACACAAGAAACACAAGCATCATCTGTAAAAGAGGTGGTTCAAAACGAATCGGTAGAAAACTCTAGCAAGGATAATACACCTGCAACCCCAGCTAAACAAGCTGAACTTCCAAATACAGGAACCAAAAACGATCACAAACTCCTGTTTGCAGGAATTAGTCTCCTCACCCTTCTAGGTCTCGGTTTCTTACTTAAAAACAAAAAAGAGAACTAAACTAGCCCTCCTATAGAACAATCCCCCAAGCCTTAACGCTCGGGGGATTGATTTTTGCCCTGATAAGCCTATCTATCAAATCATATATTCTACACTATAGGTCGCATCCGAAAGAATTCGTGCCAAAAATTGCTTGGTTCGTTCTTCCTGTGGGCGACTAAAGAAATCATGGGCATTATTTTCTTCAACAATTTTCCCGCCATCCATAAAAATGACATGATTGGCTACATCTCTAGCAAAACCCATCTCATGTGTCACTACTACCATAGTAACTCCTTCTTTAGCTAACTGTTTTAAAACATCTAAAACATCCCCTACCAACTCTGGATCCAAGGCCGATGTCGGCTCATCTAATAAAATGACCTCTGGTTTCACAGCGATGGCACGGGCAATACCGATTCGTTGTTGCTGACCTCCAGAAAGCTGAGAAGGATAATAATCTTTATAAGCTAGTAAACCAACCTTTTCTAAGGCAACTTCCGCACGTTTAGTTGCTTCTTCCTTAGGAATTTTCCGAGCAATCACCAGGCCCTCCAAAATATTTTCCAAGGCCGTTTTATTAGCAAATAAATTATAATGTTGAAAAACAAAGGCGGTCTTCTTGCGAATTTCTAAAATATCTTTTTTGGTCAATTTGCCAAGATCGTAGTCTTTGTCAGCAAGCTTCAAAGAGCCACTATCGGCTTTTTCTAAATGATTGAGACATCTGAGAAAAGTCGTTTTACCTGATCCAGATGGCCCCAATATTACAACCACATCCCCTTGGTTGACCTTGAGATTAACATCTTCTAAGACTTGTCTGTCTCCAAATTTTTTTGCAACATGTTCTACTTGTAACATTGTCTCCTCCTATGCTAAACCTGTACGGGGTACTACTTGTCCCTTTTCTCTTCGAATATAGCGTTTCTCTAAGAGTGAAAAACCCCATTGAATCAAACCGCAAATAAGAATGTACTGTAAAAAGATAACAAAGTATGATTCAAAATACTGATAACCATAAGACGCTTCAACACGGGCAATAGCTGTAATATCCTTAATGGTCATCACAAAGACCAAAGAGGTTCCTTTTACAATATTTATGACTAGATTAGCCAGATTGGGCAAAGCTGATCGCAAGGCCTGTGGAAAAACAATCCTCACATAAGCTTGACTAGTGGTTAAGCCAATCGCTTGTGCAGCTTCTAATTGTCCCTTATCCACAGTCAAAATAGCCGAACGTAAGATTTCTGATAAACTACCTGTCGTCATCAAACTATAGATAATAAAAGCATAATAGATCGGATTGAGTTTAAAGATATCAACATCACTCCCTATGCTTTTGAGAAATTGATTGAGCAAACTCGGAAACAAACTATAAAAGAAAAGAATCAGCAAAATCGGAGGTGTTGCTCTTATAAAAGCTAGATACACGAGAGAGAAAGTTCGAACACCTTTTACTTTATATATTTGTCCCAGAGCTAAAAACAAGGCTGGTAGAAAACTTAAGATCATGGCTACAATCATGATAATCAAGGTGGTCGGTACCCCTTTTAAGGTCTCTAAAAAGGTTTTTGCAATATAGTCTAAATCCATATCCTATCTCCCTTTCGTTTCCAAAGATTTTTCTAACAAGCGACTCAAGAAGGAAACAGCCAAGGCTACACCCCAATAAAGAATGGCAACCGCTGTATAGGTTTCAAGAGAGTAATTCCCCAAATTACGACTGATTAAGAGATTCCCAGCCCCCATGACATCTACAAAACCAATCGTATATGCTAGGGCAGCATCCCGCATCAAATTTAGAATAGCGGTCGTCATATTTGGAAGAGCCACTTGAAAAGCCTGAGGAAAAATGATTCTCCAAAATGTCTGACTGGGTGTCAGACCAATACTGACTCCAGCCTCCATCTGACCTTTGGGGATTGCCTGATAAGACGCCTTAAATACTTCTGCAATGATAGCCGCAAATAGCAAGACCATGGTGAATAAGACGAAGACCGTCTTAGACCAGTTGTTGATATCTAAATTCAGCCACCATTTTAAAAATTCAGGCAAACCATAAAAAACTAAAAACAGTAAGACAATGGGGGGAGTACAGCGAAGAGTGAAAATATAGCCCTTGGAAAGACCTGCAAAAGTCTTATCTTCTCCCACTTGAGCCCAAGCCAGTAAGCCACCGAAAAGGGAACCGAGGATTGTAGTAAAAAAGAGAATGGACAAGGTCATAGGAAGAGCCTGCCATAAGGTTGGTAAAAATTGGAACACTCTTGAAAAATCATATGAAACCATATAAACCTCTTTCTAATACTCAATGAAAATCAAAAAGCAAACTAGCCGCAGGTTGCTCAAAACAGTGTTTTGAGGTTGTGGATAGAACTGACGAAGTCAGTAACCATACCTACGGCAAGGCGTCGTTGACGCGGTTTGAAGAGATTTTCGAAGAGTATAACATGCCTGATTGCTCATCTAATCTTTATCAACGTAGCTAAAAACATCTTCTTTAAAGTATTTTTGAGAAAGTTTAGCTAGAGTACCATCTTCTTTTAATTCTTTAATCGCTTTTTCATACTCTTTCGCAAACTTCTCTCCCTTTTCATCACGGTGAATCAAGGGATAGGTTGGGATTCCTTTATAAGGGAACCAGCTAAGTTTGTCCGCATATTGGTGGTAAGAACCATCCTCTGCTGTTACTGCTTTTTCAAAAGATAACTTGATGTCAAAGAAAGCATCATAACGTCCTTCTAAAACCCAAGCATAAGCATCTGCCACTTTAAAGGATTCAGCAGCTGTCAACTCAATTGGTGTATCTTTATGCTTGTCATTATAGCTATTGATGACATTCCACTGGGCATTTTGAGGAGAGATGGGTACTAATTTTCCTTTATTTTTGGCGAAATCATCAATATTCTTATATTTGGCTTCATCTTCTTTTCTAACAGTAAAACCAATAATGCTGGCTCCTACTGGCTCAGATGGAATAATGAATTTCTTAGCCCGTTCATCTGTATACCAAGCACCTTTAGTTCCAATATCGTACTTGCCAGACTCAAGTCCAATCAAGAGATCATCATCACTAGTTCCAGTATACTCAAATTTATAATCTGCTAATTTCTCATCAACCGCCTTTAAAACAGCGACTTCATAACCATCTGATCCCCCTTTTTCGTCAATAAAATCATAAGGGACATAGTTTTGAGTATGGGCAACTTTTAAAGTTGTTACTTGTCCAGACGAAGCTGCATCTGCACCTTTAGCAGATGCTCCCGCCAAAGTTCTACCAACAATCGTTGCTCCAAGAACTGCCACAACTGCAACTCCACCAATAATCCATGTTTTCTTACTCATATTCTTCTCCTTTATTTAGCTAATGCTTCTCTCACCCACTGGATACGCTCAACTGCAATATCGCTCGGAATGGTACAATCTGCCCCAAGTATGAGGCCATCTTTACCTGTTTCTTCTATCAAGCGTTTGGTTTCAGCTTGAATTTCTTCCTTACTGCCTCGATAGAGAAGGCCATCTTTACCATTTTCAAATCCTCCCAAAACAGTACGACCCTTGAAAATCTCACGACCTTCTTTTAGTCTGATCCCTTCTGGACCAACTGCCCAGTTAAAAACATGAGCTGGATAGTCGGCAAAGATATGAATATCATTTCTAGCTCCCTCATAGCCACAGATGTGAAGGATATTTACCCCGCCAACCAACTTAGCTGCATTTAAAACAGTCAGTTCACTCGGCGCAATAATCTCCTGATAGGCTTCAACAGAAACACGCGCATCCTGAATACTTTGCACACTGAGATAGATACCGTCTGCCCCTGCATCTTTAATAATAGCTTGACTCAAGCTAGCGATATCTTGCGCAATCACATCAAGGACTTTTTTCAATTTCTGAGAATCTTGAACTAAGAAATCTGCAATGAGATCATCTCCACCAGACACTTCTCCAAGTAACCATTTGAGGTAGGTCACAGGCGCAAAAATATTGTAAATAGCAACAATATCTTCCGTAAACTCCTGCTTAATCTTCTTCACTAATTCTACCTGCTCTCTAATCCACGGATGATCTTCACCCAGAGGTTGAATCTCTGCCAACTCTTGGAGTGACTTTCCTTTGGCAATAACTGGATTTGGATAAGCAAAATAGCCATCACTCATCAACTTGATAAAGTCTGGATGTAGGTCACGGATAAAACGTTTGTGACCTTGTATGTTCTTTTCAATAATCACAGGATTGGAAAATCCCTTTAACCATTCCTCTTCTGATGTAAAGTGGTGCCAAAAACCTACAGGTACACGGTCAACCACTTCTCCTCTAAATGCTTTTAAAACCCATTCTCTTTTTTCTGACATCTCTATTCTCCATTTCTTTCTTTTTCAACTAATAAAACACTGGCAATATCATTGGTTTGAATAAAGCGAAGACTTCTCTTCTGAAAATCCTGAATCCCATGACAACTTGGCCCTTCCTTACAAGTAAGTCCCTTTGTAAGACTGATCGCAAGTAAGATGACAAAGCCGAGGGCCGTCCCTACCAATAGCCACTTTTTTCTTTTCATAAGGCCCTCCTATTCTAAAATAGCAGCCTGACGAATCCAGTCCAATCGTTCTAATTCAAAGTCATCTGGAACCGTGCAATCCGCTCCAAGAAGGACTCCTCTAGTCCCAGCTTCAGCCAACAAGCGTTTGGTTTCCTCTTGTAGTTTAGCCTTGCTACCTCCATAAAGCAGGCTCTGCTTTCCATTTTCAAAACCACCCAAGACCGCTTTGCCATGAAATAGCTCCTGACCTTGAGGTAAGCTGACTGCTTCATGGTGGGTTGCCCAATTGAAAACTTGGGCTGGATAATCTTTGAAAATAGTCACATTGTTACTGGCACCTTGGAAACCGCAGATATGCAGGATATTTACCCCACCTACCTGATTGGCAGCTTCTAAAACCTTTATGTTGCTTGGCTCAATATAGGTCTGATACAATTCTGCTGTGATGCGCTCATCCTGAATTTCTTGAGTACTGAGATAGATTCCATCTGCTCCACCATCCTGAATGATTTTTTTAGTTAGGATAGCGATATCCTCTGCTATCACGTCTAAAATTTCACTGAATAACTCTGGATTTTCAAGAAAAATATCTGCAACCTCCTTATCACCTCTAGAAGTCTCTGTACGAAACCATCTTTTCAGATAGGAAATTGGAGAAAAGATATTGTAGAATGAAGCAATGTCCTCAGTGAAGGTTGCTCGAATAGCTTCTACCACTTCTACTTGTTGCTGAATCCAAGGATGGTTTTCACCAATCGACTCAATAGAAGCCAGCTCCTGAATACTTGAAACCAAAGGACTGTAGACATTACTTGGATAAATAAAAAATCCGTCACTCATCATTTTGACAAAATCAGGATGAATTTTTTCAACGTACTCCCGATGTCCCTCTACACTTTTTTGAAAGATACGTGGGTTATTTAAACCTTGCCCTTTTTCCTCCAGTGTTACAAAATGAAACCAAAAGCCTACAGGAACTCGTTCCACCTCTTCTCCTCGGATGGCTTTAAAAACTAGCTCTCTTTTACTTGTCATACTTTTCTCCTTCCATTTGGATTGAAACCATCTTACCACTCCTTTTGACCTTTTCCCAATATATATTGACTATCGACTTGATTGAGATTGTTTATATCAATAGAGAAAAAAACCTCTGGAAAGCTTGATTTTACTAGCTTTTCAGAGATTCTTTTCTGTTTATTGCTTTTTTAAAATAGTTGTTATATAGATTTTTTATCAGCCTGATTAGGATTTTTTATTAAGCCTCTTTCATGGCAAAATAAGCCCGTACTTTGGGTACAACTTGTGTACCGAAGAGTTCAATAGCTCTCAGGACTTGTTCATGAGGCATAGAACCAAGAGGTAGGTGCAACATAAAGCGATCCAAACCTAAGTCTTCAATCATGCGAATCAATTTTTCGGCCACCTGATCTGAATTGCCCACAAACATAGCACCATTTGGCCCAACTTGCTCCAAATATTGCTCATAACGCAATTCCTGCCAGTGCGGACGGTCTTTGGAAATAGCATCCACCACTTGCTTAGTCGGATGGAAATAATCTTTTACAGCCTGCTCACCATCTTCAGCAATCCAACCCCAAGAATGAGCTCCAACCTTTAGTTCCTGACTGGCATAACCCGCTTCGCTTCCAATCTCACGATAAGCCTGAATCAACTTTTTAAAATAACGCGGATTGCCACCAATAATAGCATAAACAATCGGTAGACCAGCCTGAGCAATCTTCACAGTTGATTCGACATGACCACCTGTCGCTATCCACAAGGGCAATTTGTCCTGAACTGGACGAGGATAAACTTCTTTGCCAGAGATTGTTTGGGTCAATCGACCTTGCCAATCTAGTTTTATCTTTTCATTGACTAATTGAAGCAAGTCTAATTTCTCATCAAAAAGAGCTTCGTAGTCTTTCAAATCATAGCCAAACAAGGGAAAAGATTCCGTGAAAGAACCCCTTCCGGCCATAATCTCCGCACGTCCATTTGACAAAGCATCGATAGTGGCATATTGTTGGAACAATCGAATCGGATCCATACTTGAGAGAATGCTGACTGCACTGGTCAAACGAATCTTCTTGGTATTGACTGCCCCAGCTGCCAGAACAATCTCTGGCGCAGATATCGCAAAATCCGCTCGATGGTGCTCACCAATCCCATACACATCCAAACCAACCTTGTCAGCCAGTTCAATCTCTGCCAGCAACTGGCGAATGCGTTCAGCATGACTGTAAGTTTGCCCAGTCCCTTCAAGCTCCGTTGTTTCTCCAAATGTTGAAATTCCCAATTCTACCACAGTGATTCTCCTTGTCTATTCCGGTCCTTCATTTTGAAAAATTATTCTAACACGAATCTTGAGTACAAGCAACCGATTTGCTCACAAGAAAAAGCCTAGATAACTAGACTTTTTAAGCTTATTCTACCGTTACTGACTTAGCAAGGTTACGTGGTTTGTCCACATCAAGCCCACGGTGGAGTGTTGCAAAGTAAGCGACTAATTGCGTTGGCACGACCATTGAAATTGGTGAGAGGTAAGGGTGTACAGTCGTAAGGACGATATCATCTGTATCTTTGGCAACATTTTCTTCTGCAATAGTGAGAACCTTGGCACCACGGGCTGCCACCTCTTGGATATTTCCACGAGTGTGGTTGGCAAGGACTGGATCTGACAAGAGAGCCAAAACAGGCGTTCCTTCTTCAATCAAGGCAATAGTTCCGTGCTTGAGTTCTCCTGCCGCAAAGCCTTCACACTGGATATAAGAAATCTCTTTGAGTTTAAGGCTTGCTTCCATAGCTACGTAGTAATCTTGACCACGCCCAATATAAAAGGCGTTGCGAGTTGTTTCAAGAAGCTCACGAACCTTGGCTTCAATGGTTTCTTTCTCTGAAAGAGTTGATTCGATAGACTGAGCTACGATTGACAACTCATGAACCAAGTCAAAGACTTGCGCTTTAGCATTGCCATTTGCTTCTCCTACTGCTTTTGCAAGAAAAGCAAGGGCTGCAATTTGTGCTGTATAAGCCTTTGTTGATGCTACGGCAATTTCAGGACCTGCATGAAGGAGCATGGTATGATTGGCTTCACGTGAAAGAGTTGAACCTGGTACGTTTGTCACTGTCAAGCTTGGGATTCCCATTTCATTAGCCTTGACCAAAACCTGACGGCTATCCGCCGTTTCACCAGACTGACTGATAAAGATGAAGAGTGGTTTCTTGCTGAGAAGTGGCATACCGTAACCCCACTCAGATGAAATTCCAAGTTCAACTGGTGTATCTGTCAATTCTTCCAACATTTTCTTAGAAGCAAATCCTGCGTGGTAAGATGTCCCAGCTGCAAGGATGTAGATACGGTCTGCGTCTTGAACAGCCTGGATGATAGCTGGGTCTACTACTACTTGACCAGCCTCATCTGTGTAGGCTTGGATTAGTTTACGCATAACAGTTGGTTGCTCGTCAATTTCCTTAAGCATGTAGTAAGGGTAAGTTCCTTTACCGATATCTGACAAGTCTAGCTCAGCAGTGTAGCTAGCACGCTCACGACGATTTCCATCATAGTCTTGAACTTCCACACTATCAGCCTTGACGATTACCAACTCTTGGTCATGAATTTCCATGTATTGGTTGGTTTCACGAATCATAGCCATAGCATCTGAGCATACCATGTTATAACCTTCACCAAGACCAATCAAGAGTGGTGATTTATTTTTAGCTACGTAGATGACTTCAGGATCTTGTGAGTCAACCAAGGCAAAAGCATAAGAACCACGGATGATGTGAAGAGCTTTTTTGAAGGCTTCAAGAACAGAGAGACCTTCTTCTTCCGCAAATTTTCCAATCAAGTGAACAGCGATTTCAGTATCTGTTTGCCCCTTAAAGTGGTGACCTGCAAGGTATTCTTCCTTGATTTCAAGGTAGTTCTCAATGACCCCATTGTGCACCAAAACAAAACGTTCAGTCTCAGAGCGATGTGGGTGAGCATTGTCTTCCGTTGGTTTTCCGTGAGTAGCCCAACGAGTATGTCCGATACCCGTTGTCCCCTCAACACCAGCTGTCTTAGCAGACAATTCTGCGATACGACCAACAGCCTTCACCAAGTGGTTTTCAGCACCACCTAGGACAAAAATCCCCGCAGAATCATAGCCACGGTATTCGAGCTTTTCAAGCCCTTGAATCAAAATATCAGTTGCATTTGTGTTTCCAACAACACCAACAATTCCACACATAGTATATACGACACAGACCAGCTGTGCTTTCTCCTTAAAATTGGTATAGTCTAATTCCTCTTTTATAGAATCAGCAAAAACAGTATATACTTGTTTCTTTCACTTGTCAAGAGTAAAAATTGGTATAGTTCAAATTACGCTCCTGTTAGCAAAAGACTCTGACCAATTAGGATAATCAGTCAGAGTCCTTTTTAAAATCCATTATTATCGCTTAATTCCTTGAACCAGTGCCCTGATTTCTTCAGACGACGTTCTTGCGTTTCCAAGTCTAATTCGACCAAGCCATAGCGATTTTTATAGCTATTGAGCCATGACCAGCAATCGATAAAGGTCCAAATCAAGTAGCCCTTACAATTGGCTCCGTCTTCAATGGCACGGTGAAGTTCGCGAAGATGACCTTTTACAAAGTCAATACGGTAATCATCTTGAATCATTCCATTCTCACGGAATTTTTCTTCCCCTTCAACACCCATACCATTCTCTGTCAACATCCACTCGATATTACCATAATTTTCCTTGATATTTTGGGCAATGTCATAAATCCCTTGCTCATAAATCTCCCAGCCACGATGAGGATTGATTTTACGTCCAGGCATCACATAAGGCTCATAAAAATGTTCTGGTAAGAGTGGACTCTCTGGATGCTTAGCAAATCGAGGAGCCATGACACGCAAAGGTTGATAGTAGTTGACACCAAGGAAGTCTACCGTATTGTCACGAATGAGTTCCAACTCCTCC
The DNA here is from genome assembly GCF_047463435.1 of Streptococcus mitis. Classification (GTDB taxonomy): domain Bacteria; phylum Bacillota; class Bacilli; order Lactobacillales; family Streptococcaceae; genus Streptococcus; species Streptococcus mitis_DS. The sequence goes on from NZ_JASHDW010000016.1 coordinate 29,095, forward strand.
TCCGTAGTATCAGGTAAGAGACCGTGTTCATGCAAGATTTCTACCAACTCCTGTGGATAAGTCCCCAAAACAGACGGATCTAAGAAAGATTGGGCCTGAAAAAGGTCCGCAATGCGAGCTGCCTTGACATCAGCAGGATGCTGGCTACGTGGATAAGCCGGTGTCAAGTTTAAGACAATCCCAATCTTGGAATCTGGCAAAAGTTCATGACAAGCCTTAACCACCCGACTGCTGGCCAATTGTGTATGATAAGCTACTTTAACGGCTGCCTCTGCATCCACCTTATGTGGATAATGGGCATCGTAAAAATATCCAAATTCTACTGGAACGATGGGCTCGTTAAAGGTAATCCATTGATCCACTAAATCTCCATAAGTCTCAAAACAAAAACGAGCATAGTCTTCATAGGCTGAAACAGTCGCCTTATTTTCCCAACCATCACCATCCTCTTGAAGGGCAAAAGGCAAATCAAAATGATAAAGATTGACTAAAAGACGAATCCCTTTGGCCTTAATAGCCTCAAAAACCTTACGGTAAAAATCTACACCCTGAGAATTGACTTCCCCACGCCCTTGTGGAAAAATCCGTGACCACTGAATAGAAGTCCGAAAGGCCGTGTGACCAGTTTCTAACAGTAGCTCAATATCCTTTTCCCAGTTTTCATAAAATGTTGATGTTTTATCTGGACCAATCCCATTATAGTAACGATTTGGCTCCACTTGGTACCAATAATCCCAGAGATTATCTCCCTTACCGTCACCAGCTACACGTCCTTCTGTTTGTGGTCCAGAAGTAGAGGATCCCCAGACAAAATCCTTTGGAAATCTTAGCATACATTTACCTCTTTATCTACTCATTTTTCCCATTATATAGAAAAAACAAGGTAAAAAGGCTCTATAATATTTGTAGTGGGTAAATCCCCTATGGATCTTATGGAGCCTATTTTGTTGTAGAAAAAAAGTCCCATATGACCTATAATGAAAAGCGACTAAACAACTCATTAGAAAGATTCATATG
>NZ_JASHDW010000017.1:0-27653 GCF_047463435.1 Streptococcus mitis
TGTTATCCAAGTTTTCAACTGTACCTGGCCAACGTGGGCTATCTGGTTGTCCTGGATTGACTGGTGTATTTGGTTGTGGGGTTGGGTTATCTGGGTTAACTGGTTCAACACGTTCTGAAAGGGTTACTGTGTAGACTTGGTCACGTGCTGTATCGTAGTCATAAACCTTCGCACCACCTGCTGTGAATTCATCGCTAACAAGGTTGTAGCCTTGTTTCTTGAATTCTGTGATTTGACTTGTTGTGCTGTAGGCAATGGCTTCACCTGACTTACCTGTCACTTCATCTGTTGTGAGAACACGGTTACCGTTGGTACTTACATAACGGATCACAGCTTTTTGATTTTCTTTTTCAATTACTACATTAGAATCTTTACCTACAGCATCTAAATCATTATCATCGTTTGGATCAATAGTTTTTGTTTCTGCATTATATCCGTGAATAGATTGATTGTCACTAATTTTCCAACCAACTGGTGCTTGAGGAATTTCAGTAACATCTGCTCTTGTTGTATCATTAAAATCGTTTTTATATTGTCGACGAATAGCATCTTCTTTATTCTCGACTACTTCACCATTTGAATTGATGTAATGTCCATCTTTGTCGACTAAATTGATATAACCTAAGTCTTTATACCAAACGTTGACAACTGTTTCATTTATATAGTCTGGGTTAACTGTTAACTCATCAACACTCTTGGCATCAGCGTAGAAACCTGGATTGACCGGTGTCATAACTTTCTTGAAAGTATAATCCAAATCTCCGATAGCACGTTTCCGACGACGCGAACTACCTTGTGCTGCATGAGCCTCAATAGCACTCTTTAATCTCAAGCTCGCTTCTTGATCTAACGGAATATTCCATCCGCCTTTTATATTTGCCTTTGCATCTTCAACTCGAAGTCCCTTTACAGTTTTTAAGGCAGTTTTATCTTTTTCTACTGACTCTTTATCTACTTCAGAAGTTTTTTCAGCCACCTTTGATTCAGCATTTCTCTTTTCAGCTGATTCAATTTTGCTAACTACTTCAACTTTATCAGCAACTTTGCTAGTAGTTACACCTCTAAGTTCCAAAGCAATGACAGCAGCTTGGAGATCGGACTCTGCTTTTGATAATTCAGATTCTGTCACATCTGTTTTATTTAATAATTCTTGAGCATATTGAATACTAGATTGAAGGCTTTTCACACTTTCTTCAGTGTATAACTTAAGCTCCAATTTTTCTGCACGTGAAAGAGCTGATAACAATTTTGACTTGTCAACAGCATCTTGCTGCTTTACTTCCTCCTTTTTGTCTTTTGCTTCTTCAACTTTTTCTGCTGATGCTTTAGCATCTTCAGATTTAGCTGAAGTTACTTCTACTGGGTTAGCAACCGTTGGAGCTGCATAGGTTGTTTCTTTTTTAGGTGTAGCAACTTCTGCTGGTTTTGTAGCTTCTTCTATCTTATCAACAGAAACACTGTTAGTAGCTTCTGGGGTATGTTCCTCTGCTTGTACTGCTTGCGCATTGGCAGCGGTTCCTAAGACCAAGGCTGTTCCGAGCAAAACACTCGCTGCACCAAAGTGATATTTCCGAATGGAGTATCTTTGTTGCAAGCTATACCAGTCAAATGATTTTTTATGTGAATGTTTCATTGTGAACTCCTAGATAGTATTTTATAGTTCTCACTCTACAACTATTTGATATATAAATCAATAATTTCTAAGCAATTAATATATTCTCTTTTTGTACCTAGAAGCCACTTATCTTATTCTTATTTTTCTGTTTAATCCAAACGCTTTTTCTACTCCAACATTTTTGTACACTTTAGACAATAATATGATATAATGAATTTAGGAGGAAATTACCTACATGCGAAACCTTTTATCCACAAAAGATCAAAGACAATTACGCTTAATGGAAATCTTAATTCAGAATCGTAATTGGATAAGATTACATGCACTTGCCGAAAAATTAGGATGTACAGAACGAATCCTAAAAAATGATTTAAATGAATTACGAACAGCTTTCCCAAATATTGACATCCAATCTTCCGTTAACGGAATTATGATTGATTTAGATGTTAACACTAGTGTGGAAGACGTTTATCAATATTTTCTAGCTCATTCCCAATCTTTTCAATTACTAGAGTATATGTTCTTCAATGAGGGGTTACCTATTTATCGAACGATAGAAAATCTTCACTCTAGTAATGCCAACCTCTATCGATTGGGCAGAAATATTACAAAAACTCTGTCAACTCAATTCCAAATTGAACTATCATTTACTCCATCCGAAATACGTGGGAATGAAATCGATATTCGCTATTTTTTTGCCCAATATTTTTCTGAGCGCTATTATTTTCTAGACTGGCCTTTTCCTGACCTTCCTGAAGAGGATTTAACAGAGTTCACTGACTTCTTCTATAAGATCACGAATTATCCAATGCGATTTTCAATCTATAGAATGTACAAATTGATGATAGCCATCAGTATTTACCGCATTAAAAACGGTCATTTCATCGACTTACCAAATCATTTCTACGATGAATACTACCCTCTTTTGATGAGTATTCCAAACTTTGAGGAGATACTTGTCCATTTTTCTGAAAAACTGGGACTGGAAATCACCCCAGATATCATTGCCCAAATTTTTATATCCTTTATTCAAGACAATCTTTTCTTAGATCCTCAAGAATTCTTCAACTCTTTAGAAGAAAACAGTGAAGCAAGATACTCTTACCAATTACTTAGTCAAATATTAGAACGCCTAGCAAAACAATATAAGATTACTTTTACTAACCACGATGAGCTGATTTGGCATTTACACAACACTGCTTTCTTTGAAAGACAGGAAATCTTTTCTACCCCAATCTTATTTGAACAAAAAGCATTGACGATTAAAAAATTTGAAGTTTACTTCCCAGACTTTATGGGAAGTGCACGTCAAGAACTGGCCCAATATCGTCAGGCAATTGGACAGCATGACCATCCTGAACAGTTGGAACACTTGATGTACACCATCTTAACCCATGCTGAAAACCTCTCTACTCAGTTGTTAGAAAATCGACCACCTATCAAGGTTTTGATTATCAGTAATTTTGACCATGCTATATCCCTTACCTTTGTTGATATGCTTTCCTACTACTGTAATAACCGCTTTACCTTCGATACTTGGGATGAATTGGAAACGAGTCCTGAGATTTTAAATCAGACAGGTTATGATATCATCGTGTCTAATTTCTATATTCCAGGAATTACCAAGAAGTTTATTTGTCAAAATCATCTGTCAATAATGGATTTGGTTAATCATCTTAATACTTTATCAAATGAGATTCATTTGTCCAATACTTTATAAGCTAGAAAAAAGTCAGCATAATCCTGCTGACTTTTTCTCTTATCTGATTTCTAAACTTCCTTAACAAAAACCAATTCCTGTGATTGGGACAGGTCTTCTCTGTAGACAAATCCTCCAAAGCTTAAGCGACGAGCTTCTTCCACTGTTTGTACTTGATTTTCTATCAGGGCTGTTAGGAAGGCTCCACGCGCTTTCTTGGAAATGGTTGAGTGAATCTTCAGCTGACCACCCTTATCCTCCATGAATTTAAAGGTCACCATCTTTTCTCTGATTTCCTTAGAAAATACAGTCTCAAACTCGGATGACAAGAGGGAGAAAATCACTTCTTCCTGAGTCACAGCTTCATCATAGGCTGACTTCCAATGGCTCTTCAAAGTCTTACCAGCGACTTTTAACTTCATCAAAAAGTCCAAACGGTGAGGTGCCATAGGTGACAAGGCTGGAACAACACCATACAAAGCTGAAGTAATAAAGACATGATTTTCAAGATAGGCTTGTTCTACCTCGGTCAGTTTGTCTCGCTTGATATGACGGTACATAAGCCCATCAAAAAGTTTCAAGGCTGGGTAGTGTTGAGCAGTTTTGTTTTTTAAAGCTTGTATATGTTGAAATTCTTCCGCAGCTTTCTCGGCTGATACCTTGTAAAAACTCTCCAATTGACTAACAGAATAGAGAGCTAAGGCATCCAGCACAGCTTGACTTTCTGGTCTTAAAGGATTTGCCTCGATACTCGGCAAGTCTGTGTTCATTTCTTTTGCTGTTGGGATTAAAATTTTCATATTAATAGTGTAGCATATTTTTTAGCCACTACCAAGAAATTCATCTGAAAAACCTCGGTTTGACCGAGGCTTCTCTATTTATTTTGGCCATCCTAACCAGACAGCCACGAGAACAAGGGCTAGGCCAGCTAAGCTTGTTAAGATAGATAAGAATTTATCTTTTTTCTCCTTGAACTGAGAAACACCTATCTTCAAAGCGAGCAGTCCAAGTAGCATTGAAGCAAGCATCACATAAAAGCCCATTTGTTTGTCCTCCATTAGGCTTAATTTACCTTATTATAACATATATTTCTTAAATAAACCTTTTTTATACTCAATGAAAATCAAAGAGCAAACTAGGAAACTAGCCGCAGGTTGCTCAAAGCACAGCTTTGAGGTCGCAGATAAAGTTGACGTGGTTTGAAGAGATTTTCGAAGAGTATTACTGTACTTTAAAGGTCTTGAGATAGTTGTCTTTTCCTACTTGACCTTCGAAGGTTTTACCATTTTCAAGGTAAGGAAGGTCATCTGAGACTGAGGCCTTGACTTTGTATATCTTGCCATCAACTTTAAAGAAATATACGGTGTCGCCCTTGATAACAGCTGATTTGAGGTCTGCCACCACACCCTTAATGCTTTCTGTTGTTTCATTATCAATTTCAAGGTCGTTTTTATTGGCGTACTTGCTGAGCAGTTCTTCCACTGTCGTAGCTACGATAACATTTTGGTACTCGACTGCATCAACCAAGGCGTACTCTTTGACCAAACCAGCATTGTCCTTCAAGCCCATGATGTAGAGAGGCTTGTCATTGAGGTTGATGAGGATTGGGAAGGTTGCCTTGTAGGATTTCTCCTGAACAGCACCTTCGGCTGATTCACGGGCTGATTCTTCGGTCGCAGAAGCCAAGCTATACTTAGTGACTTCTCCTGTTCGCATATTTTCAAGGATGAAACCAAGATTACTTTCATCTGCATTGGCCGATGTCACACCTGTGTAGAGATAAATGTCATTGCCGATAGACAAATAATTATAGCCCTTGGTAGTCTGGGTCACGTTTTTCTTGGAAATCATAGCATTCCAGAAACCGTCCTTGTACTTGCCGTTGTAGTTGATTTGCTCAATGGTTTCCTCAGCTGGATAGACCCTGTCCACCCATTCTGGAACATCTGCCAAACTGTATTCCTTGGTTTCTCCATTTGTGGCATCCAAGATAATGACTGAAACAGGACGAGGAACTGCTAAGCCAAATTGCTTTTGGTAAACCGTCGCTACATAGAAAGGATTGCCCTCATCGTCCACCTCGAAGGATGGAGTTTTGAAAATTTTGGTTGGATACTTCAAGCGCAGGTGACGCTTGACATCGCGGTTAAAATACTCCGAGTCCGAATACTTGATTGGTGTCTTCAAGTCCACCAAATCCGCATTCCCAGTTACCATATCCACCTTGATATACTCACCGATTCCCTTGGCCTGATTGTTAAACCATTTGATAGGGTCTGCGTATTCTAGCGGCGTAACCCGATAAGGTTTCCCATCAATCGTCAATTGAGTATAAGTATCTGCCGCCACGTACTGTGACACCTTATCGGTTAGGGAACCCAAGTAGCGGTCGCCAATTTTTTCAGCAGTACTTCTATCTAGGATAGGAACCTTACTGGTATCAGTCTTAGGAAATTCAGTAAACTCTTTTTCCGTAACCGTGACTACATTGGCATAATTTTTAGCCTGAAAAATGCTAGAAGTCACCAAGGAAACCAAACCTGCCAAGAGAAGAATTCCTCCAATAGAAGCTAAAAGAACTTTCCCTAACTGATTGATTTTGAAACCCTCAAAATTTAAAGCAGCTTCCGCCTTGCCGTGGCGTACATGAACTGTCTTGACCAGATTGATTCCCTTGCTAAAGCCAAATAAAATAGCCACAAGCAGCAAATGCGCACAGAGGAAAAAAAGAAATTCCCAGCTGGTCAGGTTAAGAGGCGGTAAAAAGATATACCAGGTCGTTGCGATAAAAATAAGTTCGAAGACTATTCGTTTCATTTGCTTTCCTCCTAAATGATTCGCCCGTCCAAGTGATCCAGTTCATGCTGGCATATCTGAGCTGGAAATCCTGTCAAGGTAATGGTTTGTTCCTGCCACTTGCTGTCACGGTAGGACACCGTTATTGTTTCATAACGCTTAGTAGATCTCACACCTGTCAATGACAAACAGCCCTCCTCTGTCTCATAAGGTCCTTCAAAGGACAGGAGCACTGGGTTAAACATGACCATTGGAACCAAACCAAGATTAAAGATAATCACGCGCTTCTGCACCCCAATCATATTGGCAGCCAAACCAACACAGGTCTCACGATTTGCTAAGAGCGTATCTTGTAAGTCTCTAGCAAGATACAGGTCTTCCTGACTTGCAGGTTGAGACACCTGAGATAAGAACAAGATATCCTTTACAATTTTCTTTTCCACTTCCTCACACTCCTCTTACTTTTTACTATATTATAGCAATTATAGCACAAAAGCCGATAACTGCAAGCCCTTTCCCTAAACTGTAGCAAAAAGCCATCCGAAGATGACTTTTTTTAAATCGCATTCTTGTCAAAACCGAGTTTACGTTGGATAAATTTAACGATTTCGACGATGATAATCATTGAGAAGCTTCCACCCATAACGATTCCCCATTGTGACAAGTCTAGTTTGGTTACGTGGAAGATTCCTTCAAGCGGTTCTACGACGATTGTTGCCATGAGAAGGATGAAGGATACCAAGATAGACCAGTTAAATGTCTTAGACTTGAATGGACCAACTGTCAAGATGGATTGGTAAACAGATTTGACATTGTAGGCATGGAAGAGTTGAATCAAGCCAAGGGTTGCAAAGGCCATAGTTAGGGCATCTGCATGAATGGCATGATTGTCACCCACATGAACTGGGTAAGCAATCGCAAGTCCATAAACACTCATAACAATAGCTGCTTGGAGTACACCTTGATAGATGATAGAACTCACAACACCACCTGAGAAGAAGCTTGCCTTGCGTCCACGTGGTTTATGATTCATGACACCAGGCTCAGCAGGTTCAACACCTAGAGCGATAGCTGGGAAAGTATCGGTTACCAAGTTGATCCACAAAAGATGAACTGGCTGCAAGACATCCCAACCAAACAAGGTTGATAGGAAGATGGTTAATACTTCAGCAGTATTGGCAGAAAGTAGGTACTGGATAGTCTTTTGAATGTTTGAGAAGACCTTACGTCCTTCTTCAACTGCAACAATAATAGTCGCAAAGTTATCATCTGCAAGAATCATGTCAGAAGCCCCCTTAGAAACCTCTGTACCAGTGATTCCCATACCGATACCGATATCGGCTGTTTTCAGAGCTGGCGCATCATTGACACCATCACCTGTCATGGCAACGACTTTACCTTGTTTTTGCCAAGCCTTCACGATACGAACCTTGTGTTCTGGAGACACACGGGCATAAACAGAGTATTGACCAACAACTTTTTCAAAGTCTTCATCAGATAGTTCGTTGAGTTCAGCACCAGTTAAAACATGGCCTTCTGTATCATTTGCATCGATGATTCCCAAACGTTTGGCAATAGCTTCTGCAGTATCTTGGTGGTCACCTGTAATCATGATTGGACGGATTCCAGCTTCCTTAGCCACACGAACAGCCTCAGCTGCCTCAGGACGTTCAGGGTCAATCATTCCAATCAAACCAGTAAAGATTAAATCATTTTCAAGCTCTTCAGAAGTCAGGTTTTCTGGAATGCTGTCAATAATCTTATAAGCACCTGCGAGGACACGCAAGGCTTGGTGAGCCATTTCAGAGTTGTTTGTGTGAATGAGGTTTGTAACCTTCTCGTCAATCGGAGCAATATCCCCAGCCTTATCACGAAGAACACAACGTTTCAAGAGTTGGTCTGGGGCACCCTTGACCGCTACAAGGAATTTACCATCTGGCAATGGGTGAACCGTTGACATGAGCTTACGGTCAGAGTCAAATGGCAACTCAGCCACACGAGGATATTTCTCTAAAAATCCTTTCACATCGTAGCCCTTGTCCAAGGCATATTGGATAAAGGCTGTTTCGGTTGGATCTCCGATCAGGTTTCCTTCTGCATCAATCTTGGTATCATTAGCCAAAACTACAGAACGAAGAAGAGGCATGTCCAAGCCGAGTTCAATGTCATCAGCAGAGTCATGTAGGACTGCATCATAGAAGACTTTTTCGACGGTCATCTTGTTCATGGTAAGCGTACCAGTCTTATCAGAAGCGATGATTTCAGTTGAACCAAGCGTTTCTACAGCTGGCAACTTACGAACGATAGAGTTTCGTTTGGCCAAAACTTGAGTACCAAGGGCAAGAACGATGGTCACGATAGCAGGAAGTCCTTCTGGGATGGCTGCAACGGCAAGCGCAACAGAGGTCATCAACTCACCAAGTGGATTTTTCCCTTGAATGAAGACACCCACTACAAAAGTAACAAGGGCAATGACCAAGATAGCATAGGTCAAGACCTTAGAAAGGTTATTCAAGTTTTGTTTAAGTGGTGTATCCGTCTCATCCGCATCTTGGAGCATACCTGCGATGTGACCAACTTCAGTGTACATCCCTGTATTGATAACAACACCAAGACCACGACCATAAGTCACATTTGAGTTTTGGAAGGCCATATTGACACGGTCACCAATACCAGCATCTGCAGCAAGTTCAACTGTCAAGTCTTTTTCGACTGGCACAGACTCACCTGTAAGGGCAGCTTCTTCGATTTTAAGAGAGTTGGCTTCAATCAAACGTAGGTCTGCAGGTACTACATCACCTGCTTCAAGGGAAACAATATCTCCTGGAACCAATTCTTTAGAGTCAATCTCCGCCATATGCCCATCACGAAGAACGCGGGCAGCTGGACTAGACATGGATTTGAGAGCTTCGATCGCTTCTTCGGCTTTTCCTTCTTGGTAAACACCAAAGGCAGCATTGATGATTACCACGGCTAAGATGATAATGGCATCTGCGATATCTTCCCCACCAGAAGTCACGACTGACAAGATTGCTGCCGCAACTAGGATGATAATCATCAAATCCTTAAATTGCTCGATGAATTTGACCAGAATTGATCGTTTCTCGCCTTCTTCGAGTTCATTGTGGCCAAATTCTGCAAGGCGCTTTTCCGCCTCACTTGATGACAAACCTTGCTCGGTCGCATCCACAGCCTTCAAGACCTCTTCAGGACTCTGAGTGTAAAACGCTTGGCGTTTTTGTTCTTTTGACATGTGTCTCCTCCTTGACATTGTGTGCAAAACAGACTCTCTTTTCCCTCATCGCATCTTTTCACGACAAACAAAAAGAGACCTATTAATCATAACAAGTCTCGCTGTTTAAGATAGGGCCGGAAAGCATACTTTTCAGTATAAAATTCGGAATGACGACACTATCACAGGTTTCTGCCAGCTACTCCCTTGAGTAGTACTATTATACCAAATTTTGAAAAGTTTTCAAAGAGTAAAAAATGACTTATTTGAATTTTCTCTTGAAAACCAGTATAATGGTAGAATGCTATGTGACTAGAAAGGAAGTTGAATGAAGCAATCTATCTCAAATCTCAAGTTAGCTGAGCGTGGGGCCATTATCAGTATTTCGACCTATTTGATCTTGTCTGCAGCCAAATTAGCAACTGGGCACCTCCTCCATTCATCCAGTTTGGTAGCCGATGGTTTCAACAACGTATCAGATATTATCGGAAATATTGCTCTTCTGATCGGGATTCGAATGGCGCGCCAGCCTGCAGACCGTGACCATCGTTTTGGCCATTGGAAGATTGAAGATTTGGCTAGCTTGATTACTTCTATCATCATGTTCTATGTCGGTTTCGATGTGCTAAGGGATACCATTCAAAAGATTCTCAGTCGTGAAGAAACGGTCATTGATCCTCTTGGTGCAACTCTAGGAATCATTTCTGCAGCGATTATGTTCATAGTTTATCTCTACAATACTCGCCTCAGCAAGAAATCTAACTCCAAGGCGCTGAAGGCAGCTGCCAAGGATAACCTTTCTGATGCTGTTACCTCACTTGGTACTACCATTGCCATCCTGGCTAGCAGTTTTAATTATCCCATTGTGGATAAACTGGTCGCTATCATCATCACTTTCTTTATTTTGAAAACTGCCTATGATATCTTCATTGAGTCTTCCTTTAGCCTATCAGATGGATTTGATGACCATCTGCTGGAAGATTACCAAAAGGCCATCATGGAAATTCCCAAAATCAGCAAGGTTAAGTCCCAAAGAGGTCGCACCTACGGTAGCAACATTTACCTTGATATTACGCTAGAGATGAATCCTGACTTATCTGTTTATGAGAGTCATGAAATCGCGGATCAAGTCGAGTCTATGCTGGAGGAACGTTTTGGAATCTTTGATACCGATGTCCATATCGAGCCAGCACCTATCCCTGAGGATGAAATTTTAGACAATGTCTATAAAAAATTGCTTATGCGCGAACAATTGATTGACCAAGGAAATCAACTGGAAGAACTCTTGGCTGATGATTTTGTCTATATTCGGCAAGATGGAGAGCAGATGGATAAAGAGGCCTATAAGACCGAAAAAGACTTGAATTCTGCTATCAAGGACATTCAAATCACTTCCATCAGTCAAAAGACCAAACTCATCTGCTATGAGTTAGATGGTATCGTCCATACCAGTATCTGGCGCCGCCACGAAACTTGGCAAAATATCTTTCATCAAGAAACCAAAAAAGAATAGAGAAATCCTGTCATGAGACGGGATTTTTCTATTCTTCTAGCTATCAAAGTCACTTAGATATTCATAGCGTTCGTATTTTTCAAGGAGTGCTTCGTTTTTCTCATCCAGTTCTTTTTGAAGAGTAGCTAGTTTGCTAAAATCAGAGCCGTTGGCCTGCATCTCCTCTTCAATAGCAGCGATACGATTTTCCAAGGCTTCAATATCGCCTTCAATGCTTGCCCACTCCTGCTTTTCTTGGTAGGTCATGCGTTTCTTGTCTTCACGAACCTTGACCACTTTCTCCTTTTCAGCCTTTTGTACTTGATTGGCCATCTCTGTTTCAAAGGCTTTTTCATCTAGGTAGTCGGTATAATGACCAAAGAATGGACGAATCTTGCCATCTTCAAAAGCCAGAATCTTGGTCGCTACCTTATCCAAGAAATAGCGGTCGTGACTAACAGTCAAAACTGGACCAGCAAAGCCTTGCAAGAAATTCTCCAAAACTGTCAAGGTCGCAATATCTAGATCATTTGTCGGTTCGTCCAAGAGAAGAACATTTGGTTTTTCCAAGAGCAGTTTGAGGAGATAAAGACGTTTTTTCTCTCCCCCAGACAATTTCTCAATCAAGGTTCCATGCGTCGAACGTGGGAAAAGAAACTGCTCCAGCAGCTCTGCAATAGAAGTCGTAGAACCACCGCTGGTCTTGACCTCTTCTGCCACTTCCTGCAAGTAATTGATCACTCGCTTGCTTTCATCCAAGCCCTCAATTTGCTGAGAGAAATAGGCGATGCGAACAGTTTCCCCAATCACAACTTGTCCTGCTGTCGGCTCAAGACTGCCTGCAATCAGATTAAGCAGGGTTGATTTTCCAACACCGTTGTCCCCAACGATTCCAATACGGTCTTTGGCCTGCACCAAGAGATTAAAATCTTGCAAAATAGGCTTGTTTTCATAGGCAAATGAAACATCCTGAAACTCGATGACTTTCTTCCCAATCCGACTGGTTTCAAAGTTCATAGTCAAGTCTGTCTCAGCAACGCCGCCTGAAACTTCCTTTTTCAGGTCGTGGAAACGATTGATACGAGCCTGTTGCTTGGTCGCACGCGCCTGCGGTTGTCTACGCATCCAGGCCAATTCTTGCTTATAGAGTTGTTCCTTTTTGTGGAGAAGAGCCGCATCGCGTTCATCCTGTTCCGCCTTAAGGCGAACATAGTCCTGATAATTCCCTTGATACTCTGTCAAGCCTGCGCGATCCAACTCGAAAATCCGTGTTGACAAAGCGTCTAAGAAATAACGATCGTGAGTGATAAAGAGAACTGTCTTCTTAGAATTTTTTAAAAAGAGGGTCAGCCACTCAATAGTCGCAATATCCAAATGGTTGGTCGGCTCATCCAGAAGCAAGAGGTCGTGATTGCCAAGTAAAACTTGCGCCAACTGGACTCGTCTTCTTAGGCCACCTGATAATTCCCCAACAGGAGTAGATAAGTCTTGAATACCCAGCTTGCTGAGAACGGTCTTGACCTGACTCTCAATTTCCCAAGCTTGAAGAGAATCCATCTCTGCCATAACCCGTTCCAAACGAGCCTGCTTATCCTCACTGTAGTTGAGCATGATCAACTCATACTCACGAATAAGCTGGATTTCCTTGAGGTCGCTGGATAGGACCGTATCCAAGACCGTCTTGCTATCATCAAAATCAGGATCTTGAGTCAAGTAACCAATCTGGTAATCATTTTTAGCTGAAAAAGGACTGACATCCCCATCAAAGCCAGAAACACCAGAAAGGACATCTAAAAGGGTGGTCTTGCCAGTCCCATTGACACCAATCAGACCGATTCTGTCTAGGTCATGGATGATAAAGGAAATATCCTTAAAAACGGTCTTATCACCGACGGATTTACTTAGTTTTTCAACGATAAAATCACTCATTTTTTCTCCCTCAAGTAAGCATGGATGGCTTGACGGTCATTTTCCAATTCCCCATCGACAATGGCATATTCAATCTCTGTTAAAATCTCTCCCAAGTCTGGCCCCGGCTGATAGCCATATTCCTTAATCAAAATACCACCGTTGATTTGGATTTCTTTCTTATCATGAATGGTCAGACTCCGATAGGTTTCTGTGATGGCTTGTGGGTTGACTTCTTTTCCTTGGGCCTGACGAAGATTTTCAGCCTGTAAAAGTAAATCTAAATCAAAGCGATAACAATCGCGCTTGCTCAAATCTCCCTTTTCACGCAAGGCCAAAATAGTCAGTAAATCCTGAACTTGCTTGGCAAACTGACGTGAGGTCTTCCAAGATTTCAAAAAGGGCTGTGCATTTTCAATTTCCAAAGCCCACAGTAGAGCCGCCCAGGCTTGCTCAGAGGATTCAAAAGTAAAATCAGTCTCCAAATCAAACAGTCTGTTGAGCTTATCCTGACTAGACGCCATATCAGGAAGATAGTCATAAGCTTGACTCTCAATCATGGAAGCCAAGCCCCTTCTCCAAAATGGTGCCAGCAAAAGTTTATCAAATTCGACAAAGGTACGCTCCACAGAAATTTTCTCCAAAAGCGGCGTCAAGGTCTTCATAGCTTTGAATGTTTCTTGCTCAAGCTCAAAGCCAAGACTAGCCTGAAAACGGAAACCACGCATAATCCGCAAAGCATCTTCGTTGAAACGTTCACTAGCCACTCCAACCGCCCGCAAGACTTGATTTTCCAAATCTTCTAAGCCATGGAACAAGTCAATGATTTCCCCTGTCTCGTCCAAGGCAAAGGCATTGACTGTGAAATCACGGCGTTTGAGGTCTTCTTCTAGCGAACGCACAAATGAAACCGCACTAGGTCTGCGATAGTCCACATAGACATCCTCTGTCCGAAAAGTAGTTACCTCATACTCCTCATCCCCATCTAAAACCAAGACGGTTCCATGCTCGATTCCGATATCGGCTGTTCGCGGAAAAATCTGCTTGGTTTCTTCTGGATACGAAGACGTCGCAATATCCACATCGTGGATGGGACGATTGAGGAGGGCATCTCGAACAGATCCCCCAACAAAATAGGCTTCAAATCCTGCTTCTTTGATTTTTTCTAATACTGGTAAAGCCTTCTGAAATTCAGAAGGCATTTGCGTTAATCTCATAATAAGTGTTCTAATCCATAGACAAGCTCATGACGCTTGACAACTTCTTTAATTCCCAAATTCACCCCTGTCATGAAGGAGCTGCGATCATAGGAGTCATGACGGAGGGTCAATCCTTCTCCTTGATTGCCAAAGATGACTTCCTGATGAGCTACCAAGCCTGGCAAACGAACTGAGTGAATACGCATGCCATCAAAGTCAGCACCACGGGCACCTGCAATCAATTCTTCCTCATCAGGTGCACCTTGCTGGGTAAACTCTCGAACTTCTGCCATTAACTCAGCTGTTTTAATAGCTGTCCCACTCGGAGAATCCTTTTTCTTGTCATGATGAAGCTCGATAATCTCCACATTTGGGAAATATTTAGCAGCCTGCCTTGCAAATTGCATGAGTAAAACAGCACCCAAGGCAAAGTTAGGAGCGATCAAACCACCCAAATCTTGGGCACGAGAAAATTCTTTTAGCTCTGCAATTTCTTCACTTGTGAAACCTGTTGTTCCAACTACTGGAGCAAAGCCATTTTCAAGAGCAAAACGTGTATTTTCATAGGCAACAGCTGGTGTAGTAAAATCTACCCAGACATCCGCTTCAAAACCAGCTAAATCATCCTTATCATTAAAAACAGGAATCCCCTGCCATTCTGACTCAGACTCAAAAGGATCCAAAACTGCTACCAAGTCCAAGTCTGGATCAGCCAAAACCATCTGACAAGCAGCCTGACCCATCTTTCCCTTAAAACCAGCAATAATTACTCGAATACTCATCTCTACTCCTGTCTAAGATACAAAGGACCTTAGCTACCCATGAAAAATAGGGAATGGGGCTGACTTTCCATGAAAGTCAAGGCAGTCATCTTTTTTCAAGAGGCAGATAGTCCATGTTCAATTTCCAAGATACAAAGCCTGTAAGAACACAAAGTGAAAATAGGAGTTCTGATCAAAGAGTGTCTACTCCTTGAAAGAACTGTCTTTTTCACACAAGGTTCCAGGCGTGTTCATTTGCTAACTTCTTAACTAGTCTAGAAGTGCCAACTAAATCACTGGAATATAACCCAGAGCAATACTGCCTGCACCTAGGTGTGTTCCAATGACACTACCAAATGTAGCAAGTGAAATATCCGTACCCACTTCAGAATCTAGCAAGTGCTGACGCAATTCTTCAGCCTTTTCAGGAGCATTCCCGTGAATGACAATGACACGGTATTGGCCTGAAGCTGTGGCTTCCTTGATGATTTCAATTAAGCGCTTGGTTGCTTTCTTTTCAGTACGAACTTTTTCGTAAACTTCAATCACACCTTGGTCGTTGAAATAAAGGATTGGCTTAATGCTTAGAAGATTACCCAAAATAGCCGCCCCATTTGAAAGGCGTCCACCTTTCACCAAGTGATCCAAGTCATCCACCATGATGAAAGCAGATGTGTGACTGATCTGAATAGCTAGCTTATCTTGAATAATAGCAAAATCATCACCTTGGTCTTTCCAGTTAAAAACACTTTCAACCATGATACCCAGAGGAGCACTTGTAATCAAAGTGTCTGGGAAGGCAATGGTTAATCCCTCATAGTCATCGACCATATACTGGATATTTTGGTAAAAACCTGAAATTCCAGAAGATAGGAAAAGCCCCAAGGCATGGGTATAACCTTGTTCTTTAAGCGAAGTTAGAATCTCATCTAACTTGGCAATACTTGGTTGACTGGTCTTAGGCAATTCAGAAGCCTGAGCCATTTTTTGGTAAAATTCCTCTGCAGTCAGATTAATACCTTCGACATACTCCTCACCATCAATATTGACAGGAATATCCAAGACGTACAAATCTTCTCTTTGCAAGGTCTCTGCACTGAGATAAGCAGAAGAATCTGTGATAACAGCTAATTTCATATTAGAACTCCAAATTGATTCCTGGTAAGTCTAATGCAATTTCAGTTACTTCGTAAGTCAAACGGTTGAGCATGTTTAAACATGGACGAGCCAAGGTTTCCACTTCTTCTTGGTTCAATTCACTTGGTTCATTAACAATACGGCCATCGATATGGTTCACTTGTGAAATGGTTCCACTGATGACAAACTTATCAAATACAATCATAAAACTCAAGACAACAATCAAGGAAGTCACTTGATTTTCTTGGTCATGTTGAATTAATTGGAAGTTCACATCCACCTTAGTTTCAGGGGCTCCATTTTCATTTTCCCATTCAAAATTACGCGCATCAAAATGATACTGACTAACAAATTCTTGTTCACGTTTAAGATTCATGTCTTTCTCCCTTGGCTACAATATTATAAGCTATTGTACCATAATTTTTTATTTTCATCTAGTTTTCTAGGATTTAGTCAATCCCAATTTCAGCTCGAACTACGTCTGCGATGGTATCAACATAGTAGTCTACTTCTTCTGTTGTAGGCGCTTCTGCCATGACACGCAAGAGGGGTTCTGTTCCACTTGGGCGTACTAGGATACGGCCATTGCCTGCCATTTCAGCTTCCATCTTCTCAATGATATCCTTAATAGCTGTCACTTCCATAGCCTTTTCCTTCATGGCATTTTCCACTCGGATATTGACTAATTTTTGTGGATAGATGGTTACTTCTGCTGCCAACTCTGACAAGCTCTTACCAGTTTCCTTCATGATTTTTGTCAATTGGACAGCTGATAATTGACCATCACCTGTTGTATTGTAATCCATCAAGATAACGTGACCAGACTGTTCACCACCAAGGTTGTAGCCTGATTTTCTCATTTCTTCAACAACGTAACGATCGCCAACTGCAGTGACTGCCTTGTTGATACCTTCACGATCCAAGGCCTTATGGAAACCAAGGTTAGACATAACAGTTGTCACGATTGTATTTTGGGCCAATTGTCCTTTTTCAGAAAGATATTTCCCGATGATGTACATAATCTTGTCACCATCAACGATATCACCATTTTCATCAACAGCAATCAAGCGGTCACTATCTCCGTCAAAGGCCAAACCAATAGCTGAGCCGCTTTCTTTGACCACTTCTTGAAGGGTTTCTGGGTGGGTTGAACCAACATTAAGGTTGATGTTAAGACCATCTGGTGTTTCCCCGATAACCGTTAATTGAGCACCAAGGTCTGCAAAGATTTGACGGGCACTTGTAGAAGCTGCACCATTGGCTGTATCCAAGGCAACCTTCATTCCATCAAGAGGAGTTCCAGTTGAAACAAGGTAGCCTTCATACTTACGCAAGCCTTCTGGATAATCTACCAAGGTTCCCAATCCTTCTGCACTTGGACGAGGAAGAGTATCTTCTGCAGCATCTAGCAGGGCTTCAATTTCTGCTTCTTTTTCATCGTCCAGTTTGAAGCCATCACCACCAAAGAACTTAATTCCATTATCAAGGGCTGGGTTGTGACTAGCAGAAATCATGACACCTGCACTGGCTCCCTCAGTTTTTACCAAGTAAGCTACTGCTGGTGTTGCAAGGACACCAAGTTTGTAGACGTGAATCCCTACAGAGAGGAGACCTGCCACCAAAGCAGATTCTAGCATTTCCCCTGAAATACGTGTGTCACGTCCTACAAAGACTTTCGGTGCTTCCGTTTCATGTTGACTAAGAACATAGCCTCCAAAACGTCCTAGTTTGAAGGCCAATTCTGGTGTTAGTTCTACGTTAGCTTCTCCACGGACTCCATCAGTCCCAAAGTATTTACCCATTTTTATAAAATCCTTTTCCTATTTTTTAATTCGTTTTTGAACTAGTTGCTTTCGTTGACGAAGATGTCTCCGACGAACTACTTGCACTTGAATTAGATGCACTTGAACTCGATACCACAGGTTTTGTAGTTACCTTCATTGTCGTATCAAACGGAGTAATAACTACCGGTAAGACAACACCATTACGGTCGATTGCCTGCAAAGGTACCGAACCACTGTAATTACCTGTTATGCGTTCGCTGGTTGGTAAAAGTGCAATAATTTTGTCAATCTTAGCTAATGTTTCTTGGTCAGTTGTGACCGAAACGCGTTCATTTGACACGGTTACACTATCAATTTGTAGCTTGGGATCAATCTGGCTTTGGTCAACTTGTGGCACAACAAGCATCCCATCTCGCTTAACCTTCTTCCCAACTTTCACTGTAATCTTTTGAGGCGTTGCCACAGCAGTCATTCCATTTGGAAGATTTTCAATATTCAAGGGAACTTCAATCGTTCCAACACTGACATCCGTCAAATCCGCTGTGACCTTAAACTTACGAGTGCTCTCCTGCATTTCGCTGGCCAAGGTCACACGATTGGCACCTGTCAGCACAACTGAAACTTCTGATGCAAATCCGCTAATGAAATACTGGTCATCATCATAGTGAATATCGATAGGAACGTTCGTTATCGTATTGGTGTAGGTTTCTGATTTGACCTGCCTTGCGGTATTGCTATTTTGAAAGTTGGTTGACGTTGCATAGATAAATAAGATACAAGCAAAAAAGAGAGATGAAATGATATATAGACTATTTTTTCTCATATTTCCAACCTCCTAGCAAACGGTCCTTGAAACTGACTTTTTCCTCAACAGCTGGCAAAAGAATTGCTCGTAGCTCTGCTTCAAATTCTTCAATCGTCAAGTCGTGCTTGAAAACACCGTTATAGGTAATAGAAATGCCTCCTGTTTCCTCTGAGACGATGAAGGTCAAGGCATCGGATACTTCTGACAAACCGATAGCCGCCCGGTGTCTGGTCCCAAATTCCTTGGAAATCCCTGTGCTTTCTGTCAAGGGAAGATAGGCAGAGGTTACTGCTATTCGATTTTCTCTGATAATCACAGCACCATCGTGTAGGGGAGTGTTGGGGATAAAGATATTAATAAGGAGTTCAGCTGAAATATTGGCATCCAAAGGAATCCCTGTCGCAATGTATTCTTGTAAGGTCCGAACTCGTTGGATGGCAACCAGAGCACCAATCTTACGAGGACTCATATATTCAACCGACTTGACAAAGGCACGAATCATTTGCTCCTCTGCACTAATTTGAGCAGTAGAAAAGAAATCTGTCGCCCTTCCCAAGCGTTCCAAACCAGTCCGAATCTCTGGAGAGAAGATAACAACCGCAGCAATAACCCCATAGGTGATAATCTGATTAATCAACCAAGAAATCGTTGTTAAATCAAGGATATTGGCCACAACCTGGGCTAATACAAAGATCACGACCCCACGCACCAAAATCATAATCTTGGTGCCAGCTATCGCTTTTGTAAAACGATATAAAATATAGGCCACAATCAAAATATCAAACAGATTGATGGCAATACTCCAAGGACTAGAAAACAAGCTAGTCCAATATTGCAGATTGGATAATTGTTGAAAGTTCATCTGCTGTCTCCTCTCTGTCCAAACACGTTCCTTTCTATTATACCATTTTTCTGGCATTTTTTTCCCTATCCTACTTCATTTTAAATTAAAGAAAAAATATGATAAAATAAACTGATACTCAATGAAAATCAAAGAGCAAACTAGGAAGTTAGCCGCAGGCTGTACTTGAGTACGGTAAGGCGACGCTGACGTGGTTTGAATTTGATTTTCGAAGAGTATGACTAGAAAAAACAAAGGAGAAACCATGTCTCAACTCTATGATATTACCATTGTAGGTGGTGGTCCCGTCGGACTTTTTGCAGCCTTCTATGCCCACCTACGCCAAGCCAAGGTCCAAATCATCGACTCCCTTCCACAACTAGGTGGACAACCTGCTATTCTCTATCCTGAAAAGGAAATTTTAGACGTACCGGGATTCCCAAACCTGACTGGAGAAGAGTTGACTAACCGTCTAATCGAGCAATTAAATGGCTTTGATACCCCTATTCATCTCAACGAAACGGTTCTTGAGATTGAAAAACAAGAAGAAGGCTTTGTAATTACAACTTCTAAAGGAAGTCACCTGTCTAAAACAGTTATCATCGCTATGGGTGGCGGTGCCTTCAAACCACGTCCTCTAGAACTAGAAGGCGTTGAGGACTATGAAAATATCCACTACCACGTTTCCAACATCCAGCAATATGCTGGTAAGAAAGTGACGATTCTTGGTGGAGGAGACTCGGCTGTGGATTGGGCTTTGGCTTTTGAAAAAATTGCGCCAACTACCCTTGTCCACCGCAGAGATAATTTCCGCGCCTTGGAACACAGTGTCCAAGCCTTGCAAGAATCATCTGTGACCATCAAGACACCATTCGTCCCTAGCCAACTCCTTGGAGATGGAAAAACGCTCGATAAACTTGAAATTACAAAAGTCAAATCTGATGAAACAGAATCTATTGACTTAGACCACCTCTTTGTCAACTATGGTTTCAAATCTTCTGTTGGTAACCTTAAAAACTGGAGTCTGGACCTCAACCGCCACAAGATTATCGTCAACAGCAAACAGGAATCTAGCCAAGCTGGAATTTACGCTATCGGTGACTGTTGCTACTATGACGGAAAAATTGACCTGATTGCGACAGGACTAGGAGAAGCACCAACCGCTGTTAACAATGCCATTAACTACATCGACCCTGAGCAAAAAGTGCAACCAAAACACTCTACTAGTTTATAGAAAAAGAACCACGAGTCACATAGGATTCGTGGTTTTATAGTTCATCGGCTAATTTGTTAGATCATATTTCCCCCTTCTTTAACAAAAATAAAAATGCCTATCAAACTGATAAAACATGTGATATAATAGGGACGGCACTAACAATACGCCTTGGAAAAGGAGGTATTACAGATGCTAGAACTTCTCAAAATAGTACTTATCGCAGTCATCGAGAGTATCATCTCATGGCTGGTGACTCGTTGGTTAGACGATCACTTCGACAAGTAACCTTCCTGGTTAGTGCTATCTAACCCAGAAAAAAATCCCCTCAGTATTGCAGTACCGAGGGGATTTCTGTTAGCACTAAAATGCTAGAACTTCTCAATTCCCCTTTATTATCTCACATACTCTATTTAATTGTCAAGAAAGAGGTGTTTTATATCTTTATAACTCATCGGCTATCTTATTGATTTTTCTGAGTCTGTGGTTGACACCACTTTTGGTCAGGGGATTGCTGAGGCTATCCGCTAACTGCTGGATAGAGTAGTCTGGGTGCTGAATCCGTAGCTGCGCTACCTCCTGCAAATCCACTGGCAGATTTTCTAAGCCCATGATATCTTTGATTTTACTGATATTGTTGATAGTCTTCATGCTGGCAGAAACTGTCCGTGCGATATTAGCTGTCTCGGCATTATTGGCTCGATTGAGGTCATTACGGGTTTCTCGCAAAATCTTAACCCTCTCAAAATCATCACGCGCCTGCATGGCTCCGATTACTATCAAGAAATCCATAATATCTTCGGCTCGCTGGAGATAGGTCACAGCCCCCTTCTTGCGCTCAAGCACCTTGGCATCCAGTAAAAACTGCTGGAGAAGGGAGGCAATCCCTTGCGCGTGGTCCAGATAAACAGAACTGATTTCCAACTGGTACTTACCTGATTCAGGGTCACGAATACTTCCATTTGCCAAGAAAGCACCACAGAGATAGGCACGGCCTGCTTCCTCGTCTGATAAAATCTCCTCATCAATACCTGTTTCTAGACCAAAGAAAGAGTCGGCCAAGTGCAAATCACTTAACAAGTCCTGCACCTTTTCATCTGTAAAAACGGTATATACTCGATTCTTACGAAGATTGCTCCGTTGGTGGTGGCGGATTTCTGATTTGATTTCATAAAAATGGAGAAAGGACTCATAGAGGTGCCGAGCCAGCTTGGCATTTTCTGTCACGACTGACAAAGTCAAACCCGAAGTCGAAAGACCGATACTGCCAGACATCTTGATAATGGCAGATAATTCATGCCGGCTCAGATGGTGCTGACCCAGGATTTCTTCTTTTACTGCTACTGTGAAACTCATTTTCTCACCTGTATGATGCGCATCAATTCGTCCACAATCAAATCTCCATCGTGGAAGGCACCTCCATTTTCCAGACGAAGGAAGTTAGATGAAATCACGCGCGGAACTTGCTTACTAAGACCAGCAAAATCATGTTCCACCTGCACCAGGTATTCATCAAAACGGTTGGAATTCATGTATTCCTGAGGCACTTTTTCGATATTCACCAAAACAGTATCGATAAAAGCTCGACCAAGGTGACGATGCAAGACCTCCACGTGGTCACTATCTGTAAAGTGTTCCGTCTCCCCACGTTGGGTCATGATATTGCAGACATAGGCGATTTCTGCCTTGGTTTCCAAAAGCGCCTTCCCAATCTCCTTAATCACGATATTGGGCAAAATCGAGGTAAAGAGGGAACCAGGTCCGAGGACAATCATGTCACTTTCAAGAATGGTCTGCACCACTCGACGGCTGGCCAGAGGAGTATCATCGTTGAGGGTATTGGTTACATAGACATGATCAATCATGCCTGGATGGTCTGCAATATGACTCTCTCCAGCCACTTCTGTCCCATCCTGAAAGACTGCATGAAGGGTCAAAGGATGGTCACTGGAAGGATAAATCTTCCCAGTCGTATGGAAAAATTTGCTCAGCAACTGCATGGCATTATAGGTCGAACCCTGCATTTCTGACAGGCCAGCGATAATGAGATTGCCCAATGGATGGCCAGCAAAAGCGCCAGCATCTTCAGAAAAACGGTACTGAAAGACCTTCTCATAAAACTTAGGCATATCTGACATGGCCACAAGGACATTACGAAGATCACCTGGCGGTGTCAATTGTTGCATATTTTTTCGGAGTTCACCTGATGAACCACCATCATCCGCCACCGTTACGATAGCAGCGATTTCCACATCTTTTTCACGCAGACTTTTTAGAATGACAGGAATCCCAGTTCCTCCACCAATCACCGTTATCTTTGGTTTTCTCATGAACGGTTTACCGTTTCCTTTCTTCGATCTTTGTCGCGGTGCCCTTCATTGACAGGCCAATTCTTGGATAAGTCCTGCGCCAAGCGTTTAGCAAAGGCCACACTACGGTGTTGTCCACCCGTACATCCCATGGCAATAGTCAAAACAGACTTTCCTTCCTTTTGGTAACTTGGCAAAATTGGCTCAATCAAGGCCAACAAATGCTGATAAAAATCTTCTGACTCAGGATGGTTCATGACATAATCATAAACAGGTTCATCCACACCCGTTTGGTTTCGCAGTTCCGGAAGGTAGTATGGATTTGGCAAGAATCGGACGTCAAAGACCAAGTCTGCATCAATCGGGATACCATACTTGAAGCCAAAAGACATGACCTCGATACGGAAAGACTGGGCTTGTTCTTGGTCTGAAAACTGCTCTGCAAGGGTTTTACGTAGCTCACGTGGAGTAAGTTCTGTCGTATCCACAACATTTTGACTCATATTTTTCAAAGGTGCCAAGAGTTCACGTTCCAGCTTGATTCCATCCAAAATCCGTCCATCTGCAGCTAACGGGTGACTCCGTCTGGTTTCCTTGTAACGAGCGACCAATTCCTTATCAGCTGCATCCAAAAAGAGAATTTTAAAGTCCAGTTCTTCCTTGTTTTCCAACTCATCCAAAACATCTTGAATCTCTGAGAAGAAAGAACGGCTACGCATATCCACTACCAAGGCCAACTTATGGTCGTCTTCCTTTGTTTCCACCAACTGCAAAAACTTAGGCAAGAGAGCTGGTGGCATATTGTCAATAGTGAAATATCCCAAATCCTCGAAGGACTGAATGGCTACAGTTTTCCCAGCACCACTCATCCCTGTCACAATCACCAAGTGAAGTTGTTTCTTTGTCATCTTTTTCTCCTTATATCAAAAGAAGTTTGGCAACACCAAACTTCAACTAGCTTATCCAATCTCTGCGATGACTTCAATTTCGACTTTTACATCACGAGGAAGACGAGCTACCTCCACAGCTGAACGAGCTGGAAATTCCTCTTTAAAGGCCGTTTGGTAAACCTCATTAAAAGGAACAAAGTCGTTCATATCGCTCAAGAAGCAAGTTGTTTTGACAACATGGTCAAAGTCTGTTCCTGCTTCTGCCAAAATAGCACCGATGTTTTTTAAGACTTGCTCTGTCTGTTCTTGAATCGTTTCTCCAACGATTTCCCCAGTTTCAGGAGAGAGAGGAACTTGACCACTAGCAAACAAAAGGTTGCCAACGATTTTTCCTTGAACATATGGTCCGATAGCCTTTGGAGCTTTGTCTGTATGAATTGTTTTTGCCATTTCTTTACCTCATAATTTTTCTAAAATTGCATCCCAAGCCTCATCCATCCCTGCCTTGCTGACAGATGAAAAGAGGATGAAGTCATCACTTGGGTCAAAGTTTAATTTCTTTTTGATTGCTGATTCATGCTTGTTCCACTTACCACGAGGAATCTTGTCTGCCTTAGTCGCAACGATGATGACCGGAATCTCATAGTATTTGAGAAATTCATACATCTGTACATCATCTGCTGACGGGTCGTGGCGGAGGTCCACCAAACTGACCACAGCACGGAGATTTTCCCGAGTCGTTAGGTACTCCTCAATCATGCGCCCCCACTTTTCACGTTCCTTTTTGGAAACACGGGCATAGCCATAACCAGGCACATCCACAAAGCGCATCTTGTCATCAATGTTAAAGAAGTTGAGAAGCTGGGTTTTCCCAGGTTTCCCTGACGTGCGAGCCAGATTCTTACGGTTGAGCATGGTGTTGATAAAGCTAGACTTGCCTACATTTGACCGCCCTGCTAGGGCAATCTCTGGCAATTCATCCTGCGGATAGTGGGATTTATTCGCCGCACTGAGCAAGATTTCAGCATTGTGTGTATTCAGTTCCATAGTCACCTCTAGGCTGTTTCTAGGATTGGTTTATCCGTTCCATCGACAGCTTCTTTTGTGATGCGGACCAATTTCACATTTTCCTGACTCGGTACTTCAAACATGACATCTAGCATGGTTTCTTCAATAATCGAACGAAGACCACGCGCCCCTGTCTTGCGTTCAATGGCCTTATTGGCGATTTCTTGAAGAGCTTCGTCGTCAAATTCCAACTCGACATCGTCATAAGAAAGCAAGGTTTGGTATTGTTTGACCAAGGCATTTCTTGGCTCTTTCAAGATGCGAACCAAATCATCAACCGTCAATTGCTCAAGAGCTGCAAAGACAGGCAAGCGTCCAATCAACTCAGGAATGATACCAAATTTTTGAATATCTTCTGCGATGATTTCTTGCATGTATGAGCTATTTTCGTCAATTGCCTTGTTATTTTGACCAAATCCGATGACTTTTTCACCCAGACGTTGTTTGACAATTTCCTCGATACCATCAAAGGCGCCACCCACGATGAAGAGGATATTTTTAGTATCCACCTGAATCATCTCTTGTTGTGGATGCTTGCGTCCACCTTGAGGCGGTACGCTAGCGACAGTTCCCTCGATAATCTTGAGAAGGGCTTGTTGCACCCCTTCACCAGAAACGTCACGTGTGATCGATACGTTCTCACTCTTCTTAGCAATCTTGTCAATTTCATCCACGTAGATAATCCCACGTTCTGCACGTTCGATGTTAAAGTCAGCAGCCTGCAAGAGTTTAAGGAGGATATTTTCCACATCCTCACCTACATAACCAGCCTCCGTAAGAGCTGTCGCATCTGCGATCGCAAAAGGCACATTCAAGCTTTTAGCCAAGGTCTGGGCAAGGAATGTTTTCCCAGAACCAGTTGGGCCAATCATCAATATGTTTGACTTCTGCAAATCCACATCTTCCGACTCTTCACGCGTATCGTGGAAATTGATGCGTTTGTAGTGGTTGTAAACCGCCACAGCTAAGGCACGCTTGGCACGATCTTGACCGATTACATAGTGGTTCAAGATATGGAGGAGTTCGATTGGTTTTGGTACCTCAGACAAGTCTGCCAAGACTTCCTCAGCCAACTCCTCCCGAATGATTTCCTGGGCCAACTCCACACATTCATTACAGATAAAGGCGTTGTTGCCTGCGATTATTTTTTGTACTTCTTCTTGGCTTTTGCCACAAAATGAGCAATAAACCATCATATCATTATTCCTAGTTGTAGGCATGATTTCCTTCCGTTCTATTCTATGCTGTCATTCTATCTAAAATAAGGTCATGTAAAAAGCGTGGATACTATTGACCAAATTGGTAAAGGCATTTAACCAGAGCAGGACAGAAAGTCCATAACGCTTTTTACGAAAAGACTGTGCTCCAGCGAGCAAACAGACCAAGCACAGCATGGCTGTGAAAAAACCAAATATACTACGTTCCATTAGACTTCCTTTCTCTTGCGGTATTGCATGGTAAAATCATAAGGATTCTTCTCATCTTTGGTGTAGGATTTGCTTGAAACTGTCTCAAAAAGAGACAAGTTAAACTCTTCAGGGAAATAGGTATCTCCCTCCACCCGAGCATGAATTTGAGTCACAATTACTTCGTCAAGGTAGGGTTCAAAAGCCTGAAAAATTTGCTTCCCACCGATAATATAAAGATTCTTTTCTTGAGCCTGATACCAGTCCAAGACAGACTGGACATCCTGAAAAGTAGTAACCCCGTCTATCTTTTCTTCAGAATTACGCGTCAAAATCAGAGTTTCCCGTTGTGGAAGCAAGCGACGCCCCATCCCATCAAAGGTCACACGCCCCATCAAGATAGCATGATTCAGAGTTGTTTCTTTGAAGTGTTGCAGTTCTGCTGGCAAATGCCAAGGCAGGCGATTTCCCTTACCAATCACACCCTCTTCATCCTGGGCCCAAATAGCTACGATTTTCTTAGTCATGCTTCCATCCTTTTCACTGATAGTACTATTTTATCAAAAAACTCAAAAAAAGACTGGTTTGGAATAGCTTACAAGATAGAAAAAATCTGTAAGAAATTTCCTACAGATTTATATATGTTTCTATTATTTCTTACAAACCAGGAGCTTGTCCAAGTTCTGCTGCAAGCATCCAGATTGTTTTATCAGTTTCAGTTTTAGCATCTGCAAAGATACCGTTTGTCACATCGTCACCTTCTTCATCAGTGACATCCAAACCTTTTTGGAAAAGTTCTGACAAGTAACGGTAGATAGCAAGGACACGTTCCAAGCTTTCTTCAACATTACGGTATTCACCAGCTTCTTCTTCGATTTCACTGTTTTGAAGGAATTCTGTCAATGTAGAGAATGGGCTACCACCAAGTGTAATCAAGCGTTCGCTGATTTCATCCAATTGACCATCAAGAGCTTCCATGTACTCATCCATTTTTGGATGCCATACAAGAAAACCACGGCCACGCATGTACCAGTGTACTTGGTGCAAAGCCACATGGGCCACATACAAATCAGCAACAGCTTGGTTCAATACTTCCTTTGTTTTTGCCAATGCTACTGGCGCTGCTTTTGTCAATGATGTTACGTCTTTTACTGCTTCTTTTTTCAATTCTACCATTTTATTTTACCTCATTCATTATTATTTGTAACCACTTATTAATGATTACTACCTTAGTATACTACTAAGGAAAACCAATAGCAAGCCAAATGACTCACATGAGAAAAGTTGCAATAGACTGATAATTTAAGAATTTTTTAGAATGAAACCCAGTCACTTTCAATCTCTCTTAACAGAGATAAAATAAAGAAAAAGAGGCTCTATAATATTTGTAGTGGGTAAATCCCCTATGGATCTTATGGAGCCTATTTTGTTGTAGAAAAAAAGTCCCATATGACCTATAATGAAAAGCGACTAAACAACTCATTAGAAAGATTCATAT
>NZ_JASHDW010000018.1:0-27001 GCF_047463435.1 Streptococcus mitis
AGCTTCTCTAAGCTATATCCTTGTTTTCTAAGTTCATAGATCTGAACTTTATCATCATAACTCAATTTCATAATAAAACACCCCAAAAGTTAGATTTTTTCTGTCTAACTTTTGGGGTGCAGTACAGATTTCTTGGGTATCTTTTTTAAAATAAACGGAAGACATGGGATTCGAACCCACGCACGCTGTTACACGCCTACCGCGTTTCCAACACGGCCTCTTAAGCCTCTTGAGTAATCTTCCAATACTTACTCAAATAGTCTACCATAAAGGCTCTTATCTTGCAATAAAAATTTTGGAAATAAGAAAAATGATAGATTTTGAAAGAAAATGACAAAAAGCGCTTGACTTTGAAAGAAAGTGTGATAGAATGAATAGTGTAAACGATAACAGGAGGTGATTCAGTGTTAAAAACAGAGCGGAAGCAACTGATTTTAGAGGAGTTAAATCAACATCATGTAGTTTCTCTAGAAAAATTAGTTAGTTTGCTAGAAACGTCAGAATCAACGGTTCGAAGAGATTTGGATGAGTTGGAAGCGGAAAACAAGCTTCGTCGCGTGCATGGTGGAGCAGAATTGCCCCATTCCTTGCAGGAAGAAGAAACCATTCAAGAAAAATCTGTCAAAAACCTTCAAGAGAAGAAGTTGCTAGCTCAGAAGGCGGCCTCTCTCATCAAGGAACAAGATGTCATCTTTATTGATGCTGGAACAACAACTGCTTTTTTGATCCATGAATTGGTCAATAAGAATATTACTGTTGTGACAAATTCGATTCACCATGCCGCACAGTTGGTTGAAAAGCAGATTCCAACTGTCATGGTTGGAGGAAGTGTCAAGATGGCGACAGATGCTAGCATCGGGGGCGTTGCTCTTAACCAGATTAACCAATTGCACTTTGACCGTGCCTTTATCGGGATGAATGGTGTGGACGATGGTTATTATACGACTCCTGATATGGAAGAGGGAGCTGTGAAGCGTGCTATTTTGGAGAATGCCAAACAGACCTATGTCTTGGTGGATTCGTCTAAAATTGGACAAACTTGCTTTGCCAAGGTAGCACCACTCAAACGCGCTATCGTTATTACAAGTCAAGGGCATGAGCTCTTGCAGGCTATTAAGGAGAAAACGGAGGTAATAGAAGTATGATTTATACAGTCACACTCAATCCATCCATTGACTATATCGTTCGTTTGGACCAAGTCCAAGTCGGTAGTGTCAATCGTATGGACAGTGATGATAAGTTTGCTGGTGGGAAAGGAATCAATGTCAGTCGTGTCTTGAAGCGCTTGGATATTCCCAATACAGCAACTGGATTTATCGGAGGTTTTACTGGTAAATTTATTACAGATACTTTGGCTGATGAAGAAATCGAGACACGTTTTGTCCAAGTGGCAGAAGATACTCGTATCAATGTTAAAATCAAAGCAGACCAAGAAACAGAAATCAATGGGACTGGTCCAACTGTTGAGCCGGCACAGCTAGAAGAATTGAAAGCTATTTTATCTAGTCTGACGGCAGAAGATACAGTTGTCTTTGCTGGTTCAAGTGCTAGAAACCTAGGCAATGTCATCTATAAGGATTTGATTGCTTTGACGCGTCAGACGGGTGCGCAAGTGGTTTGTGACTTTGAAGGACAGACCTTGATTGATAGTTTGGACTACCAGCCGCTTTTGGTCAAACCAAATAATCACGAGCTTGGAGCGATTTTTGGGGTTAAACTCGAAAGTTTAGATGAAATTGAGAAATACGCTCGTGAGTTATTGGCCAAAGGTGCTCAAAACGTCATTATCTCTATGGCTGGCGACGGTGCCCTTCTTGTCACATCTGAGGGAGCATACTTTGCTAAACCAATCAAAGGGACAGTCAAAAATTCAGTTGGTGCTGGTGATTCTATGGTTGCCGGATTCACAGGTGAATTTGTCAAATCAAAAGATGCAGTAGAAGCCTTCAAATGGGGAGTAGCTTGCGGAACTGCAACTACCTTCTCGGATGACTTGGCAACAGCAGAATTTATTAAAGAAACATATGAAAAAGTTGAGGTAGAAAAAAGATGAAAATTCAAGACCTATTGAGAAAAGATGTTATGTTGCTGGATTTGCAAGCAACTGAAAAAACAGCTGTCATCGACGAGATGATTAAAAGTTTGACAGACCACGGTTATGTGACAGATTTTGAAACCTTTAAAGAAGGAATTTTGGCGCGTGAAGCTTTGACTTCCACTGGTTTGGGTGACGGAATCGCAATGCCTCACAGCAAAAATGCTGCTGTAAAAGAAGCGACTGTTCTCTTTGCTAAGTCAAACAAGGGTGTTGACTATGAAAGTTTAGATGGACAACCAACTGACCTCTTCTTCATGATTGCTGCTCCAGAAGGCGCCAATGATACTCACTTGGCAGCCTTGGCAGAATTGTCTCAATACTTGATGAAAGATGGCTTTGCTGATAAACTTCGTCAAGCAACATCAGCTGACCAAGTTATCGAACTTTTTAACCAAGCTTCAGAAAAAGCTGAGGAGCCAGTTCAAGCACCTACCAATGACTCTGGTGACTTTATCGTTGCTGTTACAGCTTGTACAACAGGTATTGCCCACACTTACATGGCTCAAGAAGCCCTTCAAAAAGTGGCTGCTGAAATGGGTGTTGGAATCAAGGTTGAAACCAACGGTGCTAGCGGTGTTGGAAACCAACTAACTGCTGAGGACATCCGCAAGGCTAAAGCTGTTATCATAGCTGCAGACAAGGCGGTTGAGATGGATCGTTTCGATGGCAAACCATTGATCAATCGTCCAGTTGCTGACGGTATCCGTAAAACAGAAGAATTGATTAACTTGGCTCTTTCAGGAGATGCTGAAGTCTACCGTGCTGCTAATGGAGCAAAAGCTTCAACAGCAAGCAACGAAAAACAAAGCCTTGGTGGTGCCTTCTACAAACACTTGATGAGTGGTGTTTCTCAAATGTTACCATTCGTTATCGGTGGTGGTATCATGATTGCCCTTGCCTTCTTGATTGACGGTGCTTTGGGTGTTCCAAATGAAAACCTTGGTAATCTTGGTTCTTACCATGAGTTAGCTTCTATGTTCATGAAAATTGGTGGATCTGCCTTTGGTTTGATGCTTCCAGTCTTTGCAGGTTATGTTGCCTACTCTATCGCTGAAAAACCAGGTTTGGTAGCAGGTTTCGTGGCTGGTGCTATTGCTAAAGAAGGTTTTGCATTTGGTAAAATTCCTTATGCCGCAGGTGGTGAAGCAACTTCAACTCTTGTAGGTGTCTCATCTGGTTTCCTAGGTGCCCTTGTTGGTGGATTTATCGCAGGTGCTTTAGTTCTTGCTATCAAGAAATACGTTAAAGTTCCTCGTTCACTTGAAGGTGCAAAATCAATCCTTCTCTTGCCACTTCTTGGGACAATCTTGACAGGATTTGTCATGCTAGCTGTTAACATCCCGATGGCAGCAATCAACACTGCTATGAATGACTTCCTAGGCGGTCTTGGAGGCGGTTCAGCTGTCCTTCTTGGTATCGTCCTTGGTGGAATGATGGCTGTTGACATGGGTGGACCAGTTAACAAAGCTGCCTATGTCTTTGGTACAGGTACGCTTGCAGCAACTGTTTCTTCAGGTGGTTCTGTTGCTATGGCAGCAGTTATGGCTGGAGGAATGGTGCCACCACTTGCAATCTTTGTCGCAACTCTTCTCTTTAAAGATAAATTTACTAAGGAAGAACGCAACTCTGGTTTGACAAACATCATCATGGGCTTGTCATTTATTACTGAGGGAGCGATTCCATTTGGTGCCGCTGACCCAGCTCGTGCTATCCCAAGCTTTATCCTTGGTTCTGCAGTAGCAGGCGGACTCGTTGGTCTTGCAGGTATCAAACTCATGGCGCCACACGGAGGAATCTTCGTCATCGCTCTTACTTCAAATGCCCTTCTTTACCTAGTCTTTGTCTTGATTGGAGCAATTGTAAGTGGTGTAGTTTATGGTTACCTACGCAAACCACAAGCATAAAACTTAGATAGAAAATAAAAAGATTGGACCGTTTGGTGCAGTCTTTTTCTCTTTCCGAAATGCCTGTGAAATATGGTATAATAGAAGAATGGCAAACAAGAATACAAGTAAAACAAGACGGAGACCGTCTAAAGCAGAACTCGAAAGAAAAGAAGCGATACAACGGATGTTGATTTCGCTAGGAATCGCGATTTTATTGATTTTTGCAGCCTTCAAATTAGGGGCTGCAGGTATAACCCTTTACAATTTAATTCGCTTGCTAGTAGGTAGCCTAGCTTATCTGGCAATATTTGGTATCCTGCTCTACCTCTTCTTTTTCAAGTGGATACGAAAACAGGAAGGCCTCTTATCAGGGTTTTTCACCATATTTGCAGGCTTACTCTTGATTTTGGAGGCCTACTTAGTTTGGAAATATGGTTTGGACAAGTCTGTTCTAAAAGGAACCATGGCTCAGGTTGTGACGGATCTGACTGGTTTTCGAACGACCAGTTTTGCTGGAGGTGGCTTGATTGGTGTTGGACTCTATGTGCCAACAGCCTTTCTCTTCTCAAATATCGGTACTTACTTTATTGGTTCTATCTTGATTTTAGTGGGTGCTCTCCTAGTCAGTCCTTGGTCTGTTTACGATATTGCTGAATTTTTCAGTAGAGGCTTTGCCAAATGGTGGGAAGGGCATGAGCGTCGAAAAGAGGAACGCTTTGTTAAACAAGAAGAAAAAGCTCGTCAAAAAGCTGAGGAAGAAGCTAAATTAAAAAAAGAAGCAGCTGAAAAGGCCTTACTCGATTTGCCTCCTGTTGATATGGAAACGGGTGAAATTCTGACTGATGATGTTGTGCTTGACGTTCCTCCTGTTCCAGAAGAAGAGTGGGTGGAACCAGAAATCATCTTGCCTCAAGCTGAACTTGAATTCGCTGAACAGGAAGATGGCTCTGATGATGAAGATGTTCAGGTCGATTTTTCAGCCAAGGAGGCTCTTGAGTACAAACTTCCAAGCTTACAACTCTTTGCCCCAGATAAACCAAAAGACCAGTCGAAAGAGAAGAAGATTGTTCGAGAAAACATCAAAATCCTAGAAGAAACCTTTGCTAGTTTTGGTATTAAGGTAACGGTTGAACGGGCTGAAATTGGGCCGTCAGTGACCAAGTATGAAGTCAAGCCAGCAGTCGGTGTACGGGTTAACCGCATTTCCAATCTAGCAGATGACCTCGCTCTAGCCTTGGCAGCCAAGGATGTCCGGATTGAGGCTCCAATACCTGGTAAATCCTTAGTCGGGATTGAGGTTCCTAACTCTGAGATTGCGACGGTATCCTTCCGCGAACTATGGGAACAATCTCAAACGAAAGCAGAAAATCTCTTAGAAATTCCTCTAGGAAAGGCAGTTAATGGCACCGCAAGAGCTTTTGACCTTTCCAAGATGCCCCACTTGCTAGTTGCAGGTTCAACGGGTTCAGGGAAGTCAGTAGCTGTTAACGGCATTATCGCTAGCATCCTCATGAAGGCGAGACCTGACCAAGTTAAATTTATGATGGTCGATCCCAAGATGGTTGAGTTGTCTGTTTACAATGATATTCCCCACCTCTTGATTCCAGTCGTGACCAATCCACGTAAGGCCAGCAAGGCTTTGCAAAAGGTCGTGGATGAAATGGAAAATCGTTATGAACTCTTTGCCAAGGTGGGAGTTCGGAATATTGCAGGTTTTAATGCCAAGGTAGAAGAGTTTAATGCTCAGTCTGAGTACAAGCAGGTTCCGCTACCACTCATTGTTGTAATTGTGGATGAGTTGGCTGACCTTATGATGGTAGCCAGCAAGGAAGTGGAAGATGCTATCATTCGTCTCGGACAGAAGGCGCGTGCTGCAGGTATCCACATGAT
Source organism: Streptococcus mitis (assembly GCF_047463435.1). Classification (GTDB taxonomy): domain Bacteria; phylum Bacillota; class Bacilli; order Lactobacillales; family Streptococcaceae; genus Streptococcus; species Streptococcus mitis_DS. The sequence goes on from NZ_JASHDW010000018.1 coordinate 5,875, forward strand.
TCTTGCAACCCAGCGTCCATCCGTTGACGTCATTTCTGGTCTGATCAAGGCCAATGTCCCATCTCGTGTCGCTTTCGCAGTTTCATCAGGAACAGACTCCCGTACTATTTTAGATGAAAATGGAGCTGAGAAACTGCTTGGTCGAGGAGATATGCTCTTTAAACCGATTGATGAAAATCATCCAGTTCGTCTCCAAGGATCCTTTATCTCGGATGATGATGTCGAGCGCATCGTAAACTTCATTAAGGCTCAGGCAGATGCAGACTACGATGAGAGTTTTGATCCAGGTGAGGTTTCTGAAAATGAAGGAGAATTTTCAGATGGTGAATCTGGTGGAGATCCGCTTTTTGAAGAAGCCAAGGCTCTAGTCATTGAGACCCAGAAAGCCAGCGCCTCTATGATTCAGCGCCGTTTGTCTGTTGGATTTAACCGTGCGACCCGCCTTATGGAAGAACTTGAGATGGCAGGTGTCATCGGTCCAGCTGAAGGTACCAAACCAAGAAAAGTTTTACAACAATAAAAAATAGCTTCTTTCCAAGTTTGGAGGGAAGCTATTTTACTGGCTATTGATTACTTTTATTTTCTGAAGTTGGAGTATTGGGCTGTTTTTCATTTTCAGTAGTAGGTTTACTTGGAGCAGGAGTAGTAGAGTTTTGAGTTGATGCTTTCTGCTCTTCTTTTTTCTCTTCCTTGACGCTAGATTTTGGTGTTTCCTCTTGCTGTGTTTTTTCTTGAGAAGTGTTGTTTTCCTTATTGGGATGAGTGTTTTCCTGAGGGGATTCTTTTTGAATTTCTTTGACAATTGTTGTCGTCTGGCTTGTCGTAGGTTCTTTTTTAGTATTTTTATTATTATCCAAGGCGTTCATGATCGTGATGCTTGCGGTAATTAAGCCAAGGATACTACCGATAGTCGCAACGGTTTTTTGAAAGACCGTAAAGCCTTTTTTAATGTGTTCTGTTTTTGGTTTTGAAGTTCTACGATAATTAGACATACATTCTCTCCTTTAATTAAAATTTATTATACCGCATTTCTTTAAAAAAATCTTAAAAAAAGAGGAATTGCCCTTTCTTGTCGCAAGCTCCGTTTCATGATACAATAGAAGGAGTGATTTTAGAAAGCGTGAGAAAACATGATTTACTTTGATAATTCGGCAACAACCAAGCCCTATCCTGAAGCCCTTGAAACTTATATGCAGGTCGCTTCAAAAATTTTAGGAAATCCATCTAGTCTCCATCGTTTGGGAGATCAGGCAACACGAATCTTAGATGCTTCTCGCCAACAGATTGCAGATTTAATCGGTAAGAAAAGCGATGAAATCTTCTTTACTTCTGGTGGGACAGAAGGAGATAACTGGGTCATCAAGGGGGTGGCCTTTGAAAAAGCTCAGTTTGGCAAGCACATCATCGTATCAGCTATTGAACATCCGGCAGTCAAAGAGTCAGCTCTCTGGCTGAAAAGTCAAGGATTTGAAGTGGATTTTGCTCCAGTTGATGACAAAGGATTTGTGGATGTTGAGGCGTTAGCAGGTTTGATACGACCTGATACGACCCTCGTTTCCATCATGGCAGTTAACAATGAAATTGGCTCTGTTCAGCCCATTGAGGCTATTTCAGAACTGCTAGCAGACAAGCCGACTATTTCCTTCCATGTTGATGCGGTTCAGGCTTTAGCCAAAATTCCTACAGAAGACTTTCTCACAGACCGAGTAGATTTTGCGACCTTTTCCAGTCATAAGTTTCATGGTGTCCGTGGTGTTGGTTTTGTCTATATCAAGTCTGGAAAGAAGATTTCGCCTCTTTTAACAGGTGGTGGTCAGGAACGTGATTACCGTTCGACAACTGAAAATGTAGCAGGGATTGCAGCGACAGCCAAGGCTCTCCGTTTGTCTATGGAGAAGCTAGATTTCTTTACAAGCAAGACTGGACAGATGAAGGCAGTGATTCGCCAAGCTCTTCTGGACTATCCAGATATTTTTGTCTTCTCAGATGAGAAAGACTTTGCCCCTCATATCCTGACTTTTGGAATTAAGGGTGTTCGTGGAGAAGTTATCGTTCACGCATTTGAAGACTATGATATTTTCATCTCAACGACCTCTGCTTGTTCGTCCAAGGCAGGAAAACCTGCAGGTACCTTGATTGCTATGGGAGTGGACAAGGATAAGGCCCAGTCAGCTGTGCGTCTTAGCCTAGACCTTGAAAATGATATGAGTCAGGTCGAGCAGTTTTTGACCAAGTTAAAATTAATTTACAATCAAACTAGAAAAGTAAGATAGGAGCATTCATGCAATATTCAGAAATTATGATTCGTTACGGTGAGCTGTCAACCAAGGGTAAAAACCGTATGCGTTTCATCAATAAACTTCGCAATAATATTTCAGACGTTTTGTCTATCTATCCCCAAGTTAAGGTAACGGCAGATCGTGACCGTGCCCACGCTTACCTCAATGGAGCAGATTACACAGCAGTAGCAGAATCGCTCAAACAAGTTTTTGGAATTCAAAACTTTTCCCCTGTTTATAAGGTTGAAAAATCTGTAGAAGTTCTGAAGTCTGCTGTTCAAGAGATTATGAAAGATATCTACAAGGAAGGCATGACCTTTAAAATCTCTAGCAAGCGTAGCGACCACACCTTTGAACTTGATAGTCGTGAACTCAACCAAACACTTGGAGGGGCTGTATTCGAAGCCATTCCAAATGTGCAAGCTCAAATGAAAAGTCCTGATATCAATCTCCAAGTGGAGATACGTGAAGAAGCAGCCTATCTTTCTTATGAAACCATTCGTGGGGCAGGTGGATTACCAGTGGGAACTTCAGGTAAGGGGATGCTTATGTTGTCAGGAGGGATTGACTCACCTGTAGCAGGTTATCTTGCTTTGAAACGTGGAGTGGATATTGAGGCTGTTCATTTTGCCAGCCCACCTTACACCAGTCCTGGAGCCCTTAAAAAAGCCCAAGATTTGACCCGTAAATTGACCAAGTTTGGGGGAAATATTCAGTTTATCGAAGTACCTTTCACAGAGATTCAAGAGGAAATTAAGGCCAAGGCGCCAGAAGCCTATCTCATGACCTTGACGCGTCGTTTTATGATGCGAATTACAGATCGTATTCGTGAGGTACGAAATGGTTTAGTTATCATCAATGGGGAAAGCCTAGGTCAAGTAGCCAGCCAAACCTTGGAGAGCATGCAGGCTATCAATGCAGTTACCAACACTCCCATCATCCGTCCAGTTGTGACAATGGATAAGTTGGAAATCATTGACATTGCTCAGGAAATTGACACCTTTGAAATTTCTATCCAGCCTTTTGAAGACTGTTGTACCATTTTTGCACCTGACCGTCCTAAGACCAATCCTAAGATTAAAAATGCAGAACAGTATGAAGCACGTATGGATGTTGAAGGTTTGGTTGAGCGAGCAGTGGCTGGAATCATGATTACTGAGATTACACCGCAGGCTGAAAAAGATGAAGTGGATGACTTGATTGATAATCTCCTCTAATCAGAAAATCCAGAAGAATTTAGAAAAATAGATGAAAAAGTTAGTTTTTAATTCCAAAAATGGAAGCAAAACTAACTTTTTTTCTATAATTGTGATATAATAAAATAAAATTTTGAATATAGAGAGTTTTCTGACAATGAATCAATCCTACTTTTATTTAAAAATGAAAGAACACAAACTCAAGGTTCCTTATATAGGTAAGGAGCGCCGTGTGCGTGTTCTTCTGCCTAAAGATTATGAGAAAGACACGGATCGTTCTTATCCTGTTGTTTACTTTCATGACGGGCAAAATGTTTTTTATAGCAAGGAGTCTTTCATTGGCCATTCATGGAAGATTATCCCAGCTATTAAGCGTAATCCTGATATCAGTCGCATGATTGTCGTCGCCATTGACAATGATGGTATGGGGCGGATGAATGAGTATGCGGCTTGGAAGTTCCAAGAATCTCCTATCCCAGGACAGCAATTTGGCGGTAAGGGCGTGGAGTATGCCGAGTTTGTTATGGAGGTGGTCAAGCCATTTATCGATGAGACCTACCGTACTAAAGCTGACCGCCAGCATACGGCTATGATTGGGTCTTCACTAGGAGGAAATATTACCCAGTTTATCGGTTTGGAATACCAAGACCAAATTGGTTGCTTGGGCGTCTTTTCATCTGCCAACTGGCTCCATCAAGAAGCCTTTAATCGCTATATTGAACGAAAGAAACTATCGCCTGACCAGCGTATCTTTATCTATGTTGGAACTGAAGAAGCAGATGATACGGACAAGACCCTGATGGCTGGTAATATCAAACAAGCCTATATCGATTCGTCTCTTCGGTATTACCATGATTTGATAGCAGGTGGGGTACACTTAGATAATCTTGTCTTGAAAGTTCAGTCTGGTGCCATCCATAGTGAAATCCCTTGGTCGGAGAATTTACCAGACTGTCTGAGATTTTTTGCAGAGAAATGGTAAGTTAGAAAAGGAGAAAGCCAATGCATATTGAAAACCTTAGCCACTGGAGTGGTCATCTCAACCGTGAAATGTACCTCAACCGTTATGGACATGCTGGGATTCCAGTTGTGGTCTTTGCTTCATCAGGTGGTAGTCACAATGAATACTATGATTTTGGCATGATTGATGCTTGTGCTTCCTTTATCGAGGAAGGCCGTGTTCAGTTCTTTACCCTATCCAGTGTAGACAGTGAGAGCTGGTTGGCCACTTGGAAAAATGGGCACGACCAAGCAGAGATGCATCGTGCCTACGAGCGCTATGTGATTGAGGAGGCCATTCCTTTTATCAAGCACAAGACAGGTTGGTTTGATGGCATGATGACGACAGGTTGCTCAATGGGCGCCTACCATGCACTCAATTTCTTCCTTCAGCATCCAGATGTCTTTACCAAGGTGATAGCTCTTAGTGGTGTTTACGACGCACGTTTCTTTGTCGGCGATTACTACAATGACGATGCTATTTATCAAAACTCGCCAGTAGATTATATCTGGAATCAGAATGACGGCTGGTTTATTGACCGTTACCGTCAGGCAGAGATTGTGCTGTGTACGGGTCTTGGAGCCTGGGAACAAGACGGTCTACCATCTTTCTACAAGCTTAAAGAAGCCTTTGACCAGAAACAAATTCCAGCCTGGTTTGCTGAATGGGGACACGATGTCGCCCACGACTGGGAATGGTGGCGCAAACAAATGCCTTATTTCCTTGGAAATCTCTATTTATAAAAGGAGTTACCTATGAATTACCTTGTTATTTCTCCCTACTATCCGCAAAACTTTCAACAGTTTACCATTGAACTAGCTAATAAAGGCATCACAGTATTGGGAATTGGTCAAGAACCATACGAGCAATTGGATGAACCTTTACGCAATAGCCTGACTGAGTATTTCCGCGTAGATAATCTTGAAAATATAGATGAAGTCAAACGTGCAGTTGCTTTTCTCTTTTATAAACATGGGCCAATTGACCGTATCGAGTCTCATAATGAATACTGGCTTGAGCTGGATGCAACACTCAGAGAACAATTCAATGTCTTTGGTGCCAAACCAGAGGATCTCAAAAAGACGAAATTTAAGTCTGAAATGAAGAAACTCTTCAAAAAAGCAGGTGTCCCTGTGGTACCTGGAGCTGTTATCAAGACGGAAGCAGATGTTGATCAAGCAGTGAAAGAAATTGGTCTTCCAATGATTGCTAAACCTGATAATGGAGTTGGAGCAGCCGCAACCTTTAAGCTCGAGACAGAAGATGATATCAATCACTTCAAGCAAGAATGGAATCATTCGACCGTTTATTTCTTTGAGAAATTTGTCACTTCCAGCGAAATTTGCACCTTTGATGGTCTAGTGGATAAGGATGGAAAGATTGTCTTTTCAACGACCTTCGACTACGCCTATACACCGCTTGATCTCATGATTTACAAGATGGACAATTCTTATTACGTCCTCAAGGATATGGATCCTAAATTACGTAAATATGGTGAGGCAATTGTCAAAGAATTTGGTATGAAAGAACGGTTCTTCCATATTGAGTTCTTCCGTGAAGGGGATGATTACATCGCCATTGAGTACAATAACCGCCCTGCAGGTGGTTTTACCATTGATGTTTATAACTTTGCTCATTCTTTGGATCTTTATCGTGGCTATGCTGCTATTGTCGCAGGAGAAGAGTTCCCAGCGTCAGAATTTGAAGCTCAATATTGTTTAGCTACATCCCGTCGTGCAAATGCTCACTATGTTTATTCTGAGGAGGACTTGCTTGCCAAATACAGCCAGTATTTCAAGGTTAAAAAAATCATGCCAGCGGCCTTTGCGGAACTTCAAGGAGATTACCTTTATATGCTGACAACTCCGAGTCGACAAGAAATGGAGCAGATGATTGCAGATTTCGGACAACGTCAAGAATAAGAACTCTCGGATTAAGGAAATGGACTCCCTTAATCCTTTTGTTTTTTATAAGAAATAAAACCGCTTTCTCATATATTCTTTTAGAAAACCTGTTGCTAAAAGATATAAAAATTGATAGAATAAGGATTGTCTAAAAAATTTTAAGGAGAATCTATCAAATGGATTTCACATGGGCAATTAAATATGCCACTGAATTTTTGGCCACTGCTATTTTGATCATTCTTGGAAATGGTGCAGTTGCCAACGTTGAACTTAAAGGTACGAAAGGTCACCAAAGTGGCTGGATCGTTATCGCTGTTGGTTATGGTATGGGGGTTATGATCCCAGCCTTGATGTTTGGTAACGTATCAGGTAACCACATCAACCCAGCCTTCACTCTTGGACTTGCGATCAGCGGTCTCTTCCCTTGGGCACAAGTTGCGCCTTATATCATCGCACAAGTTTTGGGTGCTATCTTTGGTCAAGCCTTGGTTGTGGCAACACACCGCCCATATTACTTGAAAACTGAAAATCCAAACAACATTTTGGGTACTTTCTCAACCATTTCAAGTTTGGATAATGGTACAAAAGAATCACGTTTTGCAGCAACTGTTAACGGTTTTGTAAACGAGTTTGTTGGTTCATTTGTTCTTTTCTTTGCAGCTCTTGGAATGACTAAAAACTTCTTTGGTGCTGAACTAGTATCAAAAGCACAAGCAGCTATCAATGCTCAAGTTGCTCAAGCAACTACTCATGGTCAAACCATTCCTCAAGAACAAGTAACAGCAGCACTTGACCAAGCTAAAGAACAAGTAGCGCCATTTATGACTTCTGGTCTTGGAATTGCTCACTTGGCACTTGGATTCCTTGTTATGGCTTTGGTAACATCACTTGGTGGACCTACAGGGCCTGCCTTGAACCCAGCCCGTGACTTGGGACCACGTCTCCTTCATGCTTTCCTTCCAAAATCAGTTCTTGGTGAGCACAAAGGTGATTCAAAATGGTGGTATTCTTGGGTACCAGTAGTAGCACCTATCGCAGCAGCAATTGCGGCAGTAGCTATCTTCAAATTCCTTTACCTATAAGAAATTGAAACCGAGGAAATCCTCGGTTTTTTAAGTGAAATTTTTACGAAAAATCAGTAAATCTGAGCATAATTTCTTGTAAAAAATTCTAAAATCCTTTAAAATAAAAGAGTTGGAGGAATTTATGAATGTAAATCAGATTGTACGGATTATTCCTACTTTAAAAGTTAATAATAGAAAATTAAATGAAACATTTTATATAGAAACCCTTGGTATGAAGGCCTTGTTAGAAGAGTCAGCCTTTCTGTCACTAGGTGATCAAACAGGTCTAGAAAAGCTGGTTTTAGAAGAAGCTCCAAGTATGCGCACTCGTAAGGTAGAGGGAAGAAAAAAACTAGCTAGATTGATTGTCAAAGTGGAAAATCCCTTAGAAATTGAAGGACTCTTATCTAAAACAGATTCGATTCATCAATTATATAAGGGGCAGAATGGCTATGCTTTTGAAATTTACTCTCCAGAAGATGATTTGGTTTTGATTCATTCGGAAGATGATAGAGAAAGTCTAGTAGAAGTAGAAGAAAACCCTGAATTTCAAACAGATTTGGAATCAATTTCTTTGAGTAAATTTGAGATCTCTATGGAATTACATCTCCCAACGGATGTCGAAAGTTTCTTGGAAGTATCTGAAATTGGGGCATCCCTTGATTTTATCCCAGCTCAGGGGCAGGATTTGACTGTGGACAATACGGCTACTTGGGACTTATCTATGCTCAAGTTCTTGGTCAATGAACTAGATATAGCAAGTCTTCGCAAGAAGTTTGAGTCTACCGAATATTTTATTCCTAAGTCTGAAAAATTCTTCCTTGGTAAAGATAGAAATAATGTTGAATTGTGGTTTGAAGAAGTATGAAGTGGACCAAGATTATTAAAAAAATAGAAGAACAAATCGAGGCAGGGATCTATCCCGGGGCCTCTTTTGCGTATTTTAAGGACCATCAATGGACGGAGATCTATTTAGGACAGAGTGACCCAGAGCAAGGCTTGCAGACAGAGGCAGGACTAGTTTACGACCTAGCCAGTGTCAGCAAGGTTGTTGGGGTTGGTATGGTTTTTACCTTTTTGTGGGAAAAAGGTCAATTAGATATTGACAGACCGGTAACAGATTTTTTACCAGAGAGTGATTATCCAGACATCACTATTCGCCAGCTCTTGACTCACGCAACAGACCTTGATCCGTTTATTCCCAATCGTGATCTTTTAACAGATTCAGAATTAAAGGAAGCGATGTTTCATCTCAATAGACGAAATCAGCCAGCCTTTCTTTATTCGGATGTCCATTTTTTGCTGTTGGGTTTTATTTTGGAAAGAATCTTTAATCAAGACTTGGATGAGATTTTACAGGAGCAAGTTTTTAAACCTTTGGGAATGACGGAAACCAAGTTTGGGCCTGTTGAGCTTGCTGTTCCAACCGTTAGAGGTGTCGAGGCAGGTCTGGTACATGATCCCAAGGCTCGCCTCCTGGGCAGACATGCAGGTAGTGCTGGTTTGTTTTCGACTGTAAAGGATTTACAAATCTTTTTAGAACACTATTTAGAGGATGATTTTGCAAGAGATTTGAGTCAAAATTTTTCTCCTTTGGTTGACAAGGAACGTTCTTTGGCATGGAATTTGGAAGGAGATTGGTTAGACCATACGGGCTATACAGGTACTTTTATCATGTGGAATCGCCAGAAGCAAGAAGCGGTTATTTTCCTATCCAATCGTACCTATGAAAAGGATGAGAGGGCTCAATGGATTTTAGACCGTAATCAAGTGATGGACTTGATTCGCAAAGAAGAGTAAGGAGAGACATGTCAAATAGTTTAAAAGGGACTCTATTAACAGTTGTGGCTGGTATTGCTTGGGGCTTGTCAGGAACGAGTGGCCAATACCTGATGGCACACGGAATTTCGTCTCTGGTTTTGACCAACTTGCGTCTTTTAATCGCTGGTGGAATTCTCATGCTCTTGGCTTATGCTACTGCAAAGGATAAAATGCTGGCCTTTTTAAAGGATAGAAAGAGTTTGCTGTCTCTTCTCATTTTTGCTCTAATTGGCCTCTTCCTCAATCAATTCGCCTATCTAACTGCTATTCAGGAGACCAATGCAGGGACCGCGACGGTGCTTCAGTATGTTTGTCCTGTTGGGATTTTGATTTATAGCTGTATCAAGGATAAGGTAGCACCGACACTGGGAGAGATTGTTTCTATCATATTAGCCATCGGAGGGACCTTTCTGATCGCCACTCATGGGCAGTTGGACCAGTTATCCATGACACCTGCCGGTCTGTTCTGGGGTCTCTTTTCTGCTCTGACTTACGCACTTTATATCATTTTGCCCATAGCCTTGATTAAGAAGTGGGGGAGCAGCTTGGTCATTGGTGTGGGGATGGTCATAGCAGGTTTGGTCGCCCTTCCTTTTACAGGGGTTCTACAGGCCAATATACCGACTAGTCTTGATTTTCTCCTTGCTTTTGCGGGCATTATCCTTATCGGGACTGTCTTTGCCTATACAGCGTTCTTAAAAGGAGCCAGTCTGATTGGACCAGTTAAGTCAAGTTTGTTGGCTTCAATTGAGCCAATCTCGGCGGTTTTCTTTGCCTTCCTAATTATGAATGAACAATTTTATCCTATTGATTTTCTTGGCATGGCAATGATATTGTTTGCTGTAACTCTGATTTCTTTGAAAGATTTACTCTTAGAGAAATAAAAAAGACTCTTTGTCCGTGACAGAGAGGTTTTATGTAGTATTTTATACTCAATGAAAATCAAAGAGCAAACTAGGAAACTAGCCGCAGGCTGTACTTGAGTACGGCAAGGCGACGTTGACGCGGTTTGAATTTGATTTTCGAAGAGTATTAATTGTTTTCAAGATAAAATTCAAAACGTTCGCCTACATACTGACTTTTTACGTATTCAAATGCAGTACCATCTTCTAGGTAGGAAACCTGAGTTAAACCAAGAATAGCATGTCCTTTTTCAACTTCCAAATAGTGAGCAATTTTTTCCTTAGCAAGACGAGCATAGATGGTCTGTTGAGATTTGCCTATACGGTAGCCGTGTTTTTGCAAGGTTTGGAAGAAATGACTAGTGATTTCTTCTTTTTTAAAGTCCTTAATGAATTTTTCAGGAATAGAAGCAACTTCATAAACTAGAGGAACTTGGTCGGCATAGCGAACCCGTTCCATTCGGATAATATTTTCCGTTGGAGAAATTCCTAACTTGGCAACTTCCTGCTCATTGGGAATGGTTTTTCTGTAGGAAATGAGCTGGCTAGAGGGAACTTTACCTTGGGACTTAACAATTTCAGTAAAACTGGTTGTCCCTCTCATCTTTTCTTGTACACGTGTACTGGATACAAAGGTGCCACTTCCTACACGGCGCTCTAAAACTCCTTCTTCGACTAAGAGGGAAATAGCTTGGCGGAGGGTCATGCGACTGACCGCAAACTGCTCTGCTAAGTCTCGTTCACTGGGAAGCCTCTCGCCAATGGCCCAACGATGTTCGTCAATATCTTTTTTAATCTGGTCATGGATTTTCATATAAGCGGGTAGCATATTTTTCACTTCATTTCTATCTTTTCTCTATTGTACCCCAATAAACTAGAAAAAGTCAAACTTCGCCTTGTTTAGTTGGTAATTCGCCCTTATTTGTGATAGAATATTGAAAAAAGATATTTCTTTTGAGAAAGGAAAAAGATGAGCAACATTTCAACTGATTTGAAAGATGTAGAAAAAATCATCGTATTGGACTATGGTAGCCAATACAACCAGCTGATTTCACGCCGTATCCGTGAGATTGGTGTTTTTTCAGAACTAAAGAGCCATAAAATTTCAGCTGCTGAAGTTCGTGAAATCAATCCTGTAGGAATTATCCTATCAGGTGGTCCAAACTCTGTATACGAAGATGGTTCATTCGATATTGACCCAGAAATCTTCGAACTCGGAATTCCTATTTTGGGAATTTGTTACGGTATGCAGTTATTGACCCATAAACTTGGAGGAAAAGTTGTCCCTGCAGGTGATGCTGGAAATCGTGAATACGGTCAATCAACTCTTACTCACACACCATCAGCTCTTTTTGAATCAACACCTGATGAGCAGACTGTTTTGATGAGCCATGGTGATGCAGTTACTGAGATTCCTGCTGACTTTGTTCGTACAGGTACATCAGCTGACTGCCCATACGCAGCCATCGAAAACCCAGATAAACACATTTACGGTATCCAATTCCACCCAGAAGTTCGTCATTCTGTATACGGAAATGATATCCTTCGTAACTTTGCCCTTAACATTTGTAAGGCTAAAGGTGATTGGTCAATGGATAACTTTATTGATATGCAGATCAAAAAAATCCGTGAAACAGTTGGAGATAAACGTGTCCTTCTTGGCCTATCAGGTGGAGTTGACTCATCTGTAGTTGGAGTTCTTCTCCAAAAGGCTATTGGCGATCAATTGATCTGTATCTTTGTAGACCACGGTCTTCTTCGTAAAGGAGAAGCAGACCAAGTTATGGACATGCTTGGTGGTAAGTTTGGTTTGAATATCGTCAAAGCAGACGCTGCTAAACGTTTCCTTGACAAACTTGCTGGCGTTTCTGACCCTGAGCAAAAACGTAAAATCATCGGTAATGAATTTGTGTATGTATTCGATGACGAAGCAAGCAAGCTCAAAGATGTGAAATTCCTTGCTCAAGGTACCTTATATACAGACGTTATCGAGTCTGGTACAGATACAGCTCAAACTATCAAGTCACACCACAACGTGGGTGGTCTTCCAGAAGACATGCAGTTTGAATTGATCGAACCACTCAACACTCTCTATAAAGACGAAGTTCGTGCTCTTGGTACAGAGCTTGGTATGCCAGACCATATCGTATGGCGCCAACCATTCCCAGGACCAGGCCTTGCTATCCGTGTCATGGGAGAAATTACTGAAGAGAAACTAGAGACTGTTCGTGAGTCAGACGCTATTCTGCGTGAGGAAATTGCCAAAGCTGGCCTTGACCGCGATATTTGGCAATATTTCACTGTTAACACAGGCGTTCGCTCAGTTGGGGTTATGGGTGACGGTCGTACTTATGACTACACGATTGCAATCCGTGCTATTACCTCTATCGATGGTATGACAGCTGACTTTGCAAAGATTCCTTGGGAAGTTCTTCAAAAGATTTCTGTACGTATCGTAAACGAAGTAGACCATGTTAACCGCATCGTCTACGATATTACAAGTAAACCACCTGCAACAGTTGAGTGGGAATAGTCATCTAAGGACTAATTTATGTAGTTTAACGAGCCAGTATCTTTGAATACTGGTTTTTTACTTTATCTAGATTTTTGATTACTTGTTAAAACTGGGTGAATTTTCGATAGTTTATCAGCCATTATGAAAATCAAAGATCAAGCTAGGAAGGCAGCAGAAGGTTGCTCAAAGCACTACTTTAAGGTTGTAGATAAGACTGACGAATATATAATCCAAGGTGAAGCTGACCTGGTTTGAAGAGATTTTTGAAGAGTATTAAAAGATTAGAATTGTCAAAACAATCTGTCTAGGCTTGATTTTATGGCTTATTTACTATAAAATGAGAAGGAAAAACGTCAAACTTTTATATTGCAAATAGGAGAAAACATGACAAAAACATTAAAACGTCCAGAGGTTTTATCACCTGCAGGGACTTTAGAGAAGCTAAAAGTAGCTGTTCAGTATGGGGCAGATGCTGTCTTTATCGGTGGTCAGGCCTATGGTCTTCGTAGCCGTGCAGGTAACTTTACTTTCGAACAGATGGAAGAAGGTGTCCAGTTTGCGGCCAAGTACGGTGCCAAAGTCTATGTAGCTGCCAATATGGTTATGCACGAAGGAAATGAAGCTGGTGCTGGTGAGTGGTTCCGTAAACTACGTGATATCGGAATCGCTGCAGTTATCGTATCTGACCCAGCCTTGATCATGATTGCAGCGACTGAAGCACCAGGTCTTGAAATCCACCTCTCTACCCAAGCAAGTGCAACTAACTATGAAACTCTTGAGTTCTGGAAAGAACTGGGCTTGACTCGTGTCGTTTTGGCGCGTGAGGTTTCAATGGAAGAATTGGCAGAAATTCGCAAACGTACAGACGTTGAGATTGAAGCCTTTGTTCATGGAGCTATGTGTATTTCCTACTCAGGTCGCTGTACGCTTTCAAATCACATGAGTATGCGTGATGCTAACCGTGGTGGTTGCTCTCAGTCTTGCCGTTGGAAGTACGACCTTTACGATATGCCATTTGGGAAGGAACGTAAGAGTCTTAAAGGTGAAATTCCTGAAGAATTTTCAATGTCAGCCGTTGATATGTCTATGATTGACCATATCCCAGATATGATTGAAAACGGTGTGGACAGTCTGAAGATCGAAGGACGCATGAAGTCTATTCACTATGTTTCAACAGTAACTAACTGTTATAAGGCGGCTGTTGATGCTTATCTAGAGAGTCCAGAGAAGTTTGAAGCTATCAAGCAAGACTTGATTGATGAGATGTGGAAGGTTGCCCAACGTGAATTAGCAACAGGTTTCTACTACGGTACACCATCTGAAAATGAGCAGTTATTTGGTGCTCGTCGTAAAATTCCTGAGTACAAGTTTGTTGCTGAAGTGGTTTCTTATGATGATGCGACACAAACAGCAACTATTCGTCAACGGAACGTTATTAACGAAGGAGACCAAGTTGAGTTTTATGGCCCAGGTTTCCGTCATTTTGAAACGTATATCGAAAATTTACATGATGCCAAAGGCAATAAAATAGACCGCGCTCCAAATCCAATGGAACTCTTGACAATCAAAGTCCCACAACCTGTTCAAGCTGGAGACATGGTTCGAGCTCTTAAAGAAGGTCTCATCAATCTTTATAAGGAAGATGGCACCAGCGTCACAGTGCGTGCTTAATAAACATGTAGGAGACGAAAGCTTTCTAGTTGCTTTCCCTTTAATCCTACTTACTAAAGAACCTTAGGTTAAAGAAAATATATTAATTTCCATCCGAGATTTCATCTCGGATTTTTCATTATTTTTCAGAAAGACCTAGATAATAGACGGATTTATTACAAGTTTTTTCCAAAGTTTTCTATTATAATAAGCTAAAAAATAGTAAAATTGTAAATAATTTTCATTAAACGCTTTCAACGTAAGTAAAAAGTTGACAAATCCAATTTTTAGGACTAAACTAAGTAAGTAAATTTTAATTAAAAGGAGAATTCGTCATGAATTTAACATTTTTCGGTCTATGTCTTGCCTGTATGGGTGTATCTCTTGGTGAAGGTTTGTTGATGAACGGTTTGTTGAAATCAGTTGCTCGCCAACCAGATATCATCTCAGAACTACGTAGTTTGATGATCCTAGGGGTTGCCTTTATTGAAGGTACTTTCTTCGTTACTCTTGTATTTTCATTTATCATCAAATAAAAGAAGTATAAATTGAAAAAGGGAGGATTTTAGATGGAAGAAAGTATTAATCCAACCATCAATATTGGTCCTGTTACCTTTAATTTAACCATAGTAGTTTTGACTTTGTTGACTGTAGCACTTATTTTTGGCTTTATTTATTGGGCAACTCGAAATATGACATTGAGACCCACAGGAAAACAAAATGTATTAGAGTATTTATTTGATTTTGTTGTTGGATTTACAAAATCAAACCTTGGTCCAATGATAAAGGATTATTCTCTCTTTTATTTCTGTTTATTCCTATTTATGGCCATTGCAAATAATATTGGCTTAATGGCTAGAATTCAGACTACAGATGGTGTAAATCTTTGGACCTCACCAACAGCAAATTTGTCATTTGACTTGGTCTTGTCTTTTACAATTATCTTAATGACCCACGTAGAAGGAATTCGTCGTCGTGGAATCAAAAAGTATTTAAAAGCATTTGTGACACCAGGTTTTATGACACCAATGAATCTCTTAGAAGAAGTTACCAATCTCCTTTCACTTGCATTGCGGGTATTTGGTAATATCTTTGCAGGAGAAGTGATGGCAAGTATGTTAGTCCTACTTTCTCATCAGGCCTTCTATTGGTATCCTATTGCTTTTGGAACAAATCTAATCTGGACTGCATTTTCTGTTTTTATTTCTTGTGTACAAGCATATGTATTTACATTGTTGTCTTCGATGTACTTAGGAAATAAAATTAATGATGAAGAATAGAAAGGAGTAGTTTATGAATGTAACAGTAGGTGAATTGCTTGGTGATTTTATACTAATCGCTGGTTCCTTTATTCTCTTGCTAGTCTTGGTTAAGAAATACGCTTGGTCAAATTTGACTAGCATTTTCGAACAAAGAGCAGAAAAAATTGCAGCAGATATTGACGGAGCTGAACAAGCACGTCAAAAAGCAGAAGTATTGGCTCAGAAACGCGAAGATGAATTGGCTGGTAGCCGCAAAGAAGCTAAGACAATCATTGAGAATGCGAAAGAAACAGCTGAGAAAAGCAAAGCTAGTATTTTAGCAGATGCTAAGCTAGAAGCAGGACGCTTGAAAGAAAAAGCGAACCAAGAAATTGCTCAAAATAAAGCTGAAGCTTTACAAAGCGTTAAGGGTGAGGTAGCAGATTTGACAATCAGCTTGGCTGGTAAAATCATCTCACAAAACCTTGACGGTCATGCCCATAAAGAACTCATTGATCAGTATATCGATCAGTTAGGAGAAGCTTAATGGACAAGAAAACAGTAAAGGTAATTGAAAAATACAGCATGCCTTTTGTCCAATTGGTTTTAGAAAAAGGAGAAGAAGACCGTATCTTTTCAGACTTAGCTCAAATCAAGCAAGTTGCTGAAGAAACAGGCTTACCTTCTTTTTTAAAAAAAGTGGCAGTAGACGAGTCTGACAAGGAAAAAACAATTACTTTCTTCCAAGATTCAGTGTCACCTTTATTGCAAAACTTTATCCAGGTTCTTATCTACAATCACAGAGCAAATCTTTTTTATGATATTCTTGTAGATTGCTTGAACCGACTTGAAAAAGAAACAAATCGATTTGAAGTGACGATTAGGTCAGCTCATCCTTTAACTGATGAACAGAAGAGTCGCTTGCTCCCTTTGATTGAGAAAAAAATGTCTCTTAAAGTAAGGAGTGTAAAAGAACAAATCGATGAAAGTCTTATTGGTGGTTTTGTCATTTTTGCCAATCACAAGACAATTGATGTGAGTATTAAACAACAACTTAAAGTTGTTAAAGAAAATTTGAAATAGAAAGTGGTGTTCTTTTGGCAATTAACGCACAAGAAATCAGCGCTTTAATTAAGCAACAAATTGAAAATTTCAAACCCAATTTTGATGTGACTGAAACAGGTGTTGTAACCTATATCGGGGACGGTATCGCGCGTGCTCACGGCCTTGAAAATGCCATGAGTGGAGAGTTGTTGATTTTTGAAAACGGCTCTTATGGGATGGCTCAAAACTTGGAGTCAACAGACGTTGGTATTATCATCCTAGGTGACTTTACAGATATCCGTGAAGGCGATACAATCCGCCGTACAGGGAAAATCATGGAAGTCCCAGTAGGTGAAAGTCTGATTGGTCGTGTTGTGGATCCGCTTGGTCGTCCAGTTGACGGTCTTGGAGAAATCTACACTGATAAAACTCGTCCAGTAGAAGCACCAGCTCCTGGTGTTATGCAACGTAAGTCTGTATCAGAACCATTGCAAACTGGTTTGAAAGCTATTGACGCCCTTGTACCGATTGGTCGTGGTCAACGTGAGTTGATTATCGGTGACCGTCAGACAGGGAAAACAACCATTGCGATTGATACAATCTTGAACCAAAAAGGTCAAGATATGATCTGTATCTACGTAGCGATTGGACAAAAAGAATCAACAGTTCGTACGCAAGTAGAAACACTACGTCAGTACGGTGCCTTGGATTACACAATCGTTGTGACAGCCTCTGCTTCACAACCATCTCCATTGCTTTTCCTAGCTCCTTATGCTGGGGTTGCCATGGCAGAAGAATTTATGTACCAAGGTAAGCATGTTTTGATCGTTTATGATGATCTTTCAAAACAAGCGGTAGCTTATCGTGAACTGTCTCTCTTGCTTCGTCGTCCTCCAGGTCGTGAAGCATTCCCAGGGGATGTTTTCTACCTTCACAGCCGTTTGCTTGAGCGCTCAGCTAAAGTTTCTGATGAACTTGGTGGTGGCTCTATTACAGCCCTACCGTTTATCGAGACACAAGCAGGAGATATCTCTGCCTATATCGCAACCAACGTGATTTCAATCACTGATGGACAAATCTTCCTTGGCGATGGTCTCTTCAATGCGGGTATTCGTCCAGCCATTGACGCGGGTTCATCTGTATCACGTGTAGGTGGTTCTGCACAAATTAAAGCCATGAAAAAGGTTGCTGGTACACTTCGTATCGACCTTGCTTCATACCGTGAGTTGGAAGCCTTCACTAAGTTTGGTTCTGACTTGGACGCAGCAACACAGGCTAAGTTGAACCGTGGGCGTCGTACAGTTGAAGTTTTGAAACAACCTGTTCACAAACCATTACCTGTTGAGAAACAAGTAACCATTCTCTATGCTTTGACACATGGTTTCTTGGATACTGTTCCTGTAGATGAAATTGTTCGTTTCGAGGAAGAGTTCCATGCCTTCTTTGATGCTCAACATCCAGAGATTTTGGAAACCATTCGTGATACAAAAGACTTGCCAGAAGAAGCAGTCTTGGATGCTGCGATTACAGAGTTTCTCAATCAAACCAGCTTCCAATAAGAATAGAGGTGTCAGATGGCAGTATCTCTAAATGATATTAAAACAAAAATCGCCTCAACAAAAAATACGAGTCAAATCACTAATGCCATGCAGATGGTATCAGCTGCTAAGCTAGGTCGTTCTGAAGAAGCTGCTCGCAATTTCCAAGTTTATGCTCAGAAAGTTCGTAAACTTTTGACGGATATTCTTCATGGGAATGGAGCTGGTAGTTCAACCAATCCGATGTTGATTAGCCGTCCAGTTAAGAAGACAGGCTATATCGTCATTACATCAGACCGAGGTTTGGTTGGAGGTTATAATTCTTCTATTCTGAAAGCCGTTATGGAGCTGAAAGAAGAATACCATCCAGACGGTAAAGGTTTTGAAATGATCTGTATTGGTGGAATGGGAGCTGATTTCTTTAAAGCTCGTGGTATTCAACCACTTTATGAACTACGTGGCTTGGCAGATCAACCAAGCTTTGATGAAGTTCGTAAGATTATTTCAAAAACTGTTGAAATGTACCAAAATGAACTTTTTGATGAACTCTATGTCTGCTATAACCACCATGTCAATACGCTAACCAGTCAAATGCGTGTGGAACAAATGCTTCCAATTGTTGACTTGGATCCAAATGAAGCAGATGATAGTTACAGCTTGACCTTTGAATTGGAAACTAGCCGAGAAGAAATTTTGGAGCAGTTGTTGCCTCAATTTGCAGAAAGTATGATTTACGGTGCTATTATCGATGCTAAGACAGCTGAAAATGCTGCTGGTATGACAGCCATGCAAACAGCGACAGATAATGCTAAGAAAGTCATTAATGATTTGACAATTCAGTATAACCGTGCCAGACAGGCGGCGATTACACAAGAAATTACAGAAATCGTAGCAGGAGCTAGTGCCTTAGAATAGGCACTAGTCCAGCTCGTATGAAAATGAACTTAGGACCTAGTTAAGCTAGGGACCGACAGTATCTTATATAGAATAGGAGAAGGAGATGAGTTCAGGTAAAATTGCTCAGGTTATCGGTCCCGTTGTAGACGTCTTGTTTGCAGCAGGGGAAAAACTTCCTGAGATTAACAATGCACTTGTCGTCTACAAAAATGACGAAAGAAAAACAAAAATCGTCCTTGAAGTAGCCTTGGAGTTGGGAGATGGTATGGTCCGTACTATCGCCATGGAATCAACAGATGGTTTGACTCGTGGAATGGAAGTATTGGACACAGGTCGTCCAATCTCTGTACCAGTAGGTAAAGAAACTTTGGGACGTGTCTTCAATGTTTTGGGAGATACCATTGACTTGGAAGCTCCTTTTACAGAAGATGCAGAGCGTCAGCCAATTCATAAAAAAGCTCCAACTTTTGATGAGTTGTCTACCTCTTCTGAAATCCTTGAAACAGGGATTAAGGTTATCGACCTTCTTGCCCCTTACCTTAAAGGTGGTAAGGTTGGACTTTTCGGTGGTGCCGGAGTTGGTAAAACTGTCTTGATTCAAGAATTGATTCACAACATTGCCCAAGAACACGGTGGTATTTCAGTATTTACCGGTGTTGGGGAACGTACTCGTGAGGGTAATGACCTTTACTGGGAAATGAAAGAATCAGGCGTTATCGAGAAAACAGCCATGGTATTTGGTCAGATGAATGAGCCACCAGGAGCACGTATGCGTGTTGCCCTTACTGGTTTGACAATTGCTGAATACTTCCGTGATGTAGAAGGCCAAGACGTGCTTCTCTTTATCGATAATATCTTCCGTTTCACTCAGGCTGGTTCAGAAGTATCTGCCCTTTTGGGTCGTATGCCATCAGCCGTTGGTTACCAACCAACACTTGCTACGGAAATGGGTCAATTGCAAGAGCGTATTACATCAACTAAAAAGGGTTCTGTAACCTCTATCCAGGCTATCTATGTGCCAGCGGATGACTATACTGACCCAGCGCCAGCAACAGCCTTCGCTCACTTGGACTCAACAACTAACTTGGAACGTAAGTTGGTACAATTGGGTATCTACCCAGCCGTTGACCCACTTGCTTCAAGCTCACGTGCCTTGGCACCTGAAATTGTTGGAGAAGAGCACTATGCAGTTGCTGCTGAAGTAAAACGTGTTCTTCAACGTTACCATGAATTGCAAGATATTATTGCTATCCTTGGTATGGATGAGCTTTCTGATGAAGAAAAGACCTTGGTTGCTCGTGCTCGTCGTATCCAGTTCTTCTTGTCACAAAACTTCAACGTTGCTGAACAATTTACTGGTCAACCAGGTTCTTATGTTCCAGTTGCTGAAACTGTTCGTGGCTTTAAGGAAATCCTTGATGGTAAACACGACCACTTGCCAGAAGATGCCTTCCGTGGTGTAGGTTCTATCGAAGATGTGATTGCAAAAGCTGAAAAAATGGGATTTTAAGAGGTGATCTATGGCTCAGTTAACTGTCCAGATCGTGACACCAGATGGTCTCGTCTATGATCACCATGCCAGCTTTGTATCAGTTCGAACTCTGGATGGTGAGATGGGAATCTTGCCACGACATGAAAATATGATTGCAGTTTTAGCAGTTGATGAGGTTAAGGTTAAACGTGTAGATGATGAAAATCACGTGAACTGGATTGCAGTGAACGGAGGCGTTATCGAAGTTGCCAATGGCGTTGTCACAATTGTTGCTGACTCTGCAGAACGTGCTCGTGATATCGACGTTAGTCGTGCAGAACGTGCCAAACTTCGAGCAGAGCGTGAAATTGAAGAAGCACAAGACAAACACTTGATTGACCAAGAACGTCGTGCGAAGATTGCACTGCAACGTGCCATTAACCGTATTAATGTCGGAAATAGACTATAAGAAAAAAATGGCTCTTTGTCAACTGTAGTGGGTTGATGAAAAGCTAAGCTCGAGAAAGGACAAATTTCGTCCTTTCTTTTTTGATATTCAGAGCGATAAAAATCCGTTTTTTGAAGTTTTCAAAGTTCCGAAATCC
>NZ_JASHDW010000019.1:0-22075 GCF_047463435.1 Streptococcus mitis
GCCGGAAGTAGTTGGGGGTTGCCCCCTGTGAGATATGGAAGTCGCTTAGCTCTAGGGAGTTTAGCTCAGCTGGGAGAGCATCTGCCTTACAAGCAGAGGGTCAGCGGTTCGATCCCGTTAACTCCCATTTAAGCGGGTGTAGTTTAGTGGTAAAACTACAGCCTTCCAAGCTGTTGTCGCGAGTTCGATTCTCGTCACCCGCTTTGAACTTTGTTCAATTACCAAGTTTTTAACTTGGGCGCGTAGCTCAGGTGGTTAGAGCGCACGCCTGATAAGCGTGAGGTCGGTGGTTCGAGTCCACTCGTGCCCATAAAGTTTGGTCCGTTGGTCAAGGGGTTAAGACACCGCCTTTTCACGGCGGTAACACGGGTTCGAATCCCGTACGGACTATTTTGGAGGATTACCCAAGTCCGGCTGAAGGGAACGGTCTTGAAAACCGTCAGGCGTGTAAAAGCGTGCGTGGGTTCGAATCCCACATCCTCCTTTTGTATTAACGCGGGATGGAGCAGCTCGGTAGCTCGTCGGGCTCATAACCCGAAGGTCGTAGGTTCAAATCCTGCTCCCGCAATAAGGCTCGGTAGCTCAGTTGGTAGAGCAATGGATTGAAGCTCCATGTGTCGGCGGTTCGATTCCGTCTCGCGCCATTTATATATTTTGGAAGGGTAGCGAAGAGGCTAAACGCGGCGGACTGTAAATCCGCTCCTTCGGGTTCGGGGGTTCGAATCCCTCCCCTTCCATTTTACGGGCATAGTTTAAAGGTAGAACTAAGGTCTCCAAAACCTTCAGTGTGGGTTCAATTCCTACTGCCCGTGTTAATAGAATTATGGCGGGTGTGGTGAAGTGGTTAACACACCAGATTGTGGCTCTGGCATGCGTGGGTTCGATCCCCATCACTCGCCTATTTTATATTATTGGGGTATAGCCAAGCGGTAAGGCAAGGGACTTTGACTCCCTCATGCGTTGGTTCGAATCCAGCTACCCCAGTTACTATTTGCCGGCGTGGCGGAATTGGCAGACGCGCTGGACTCAAAATCCAGTGTCCGCAAGGACGTGCCGGTTCGACCCCGGCCGCCGGTATAGTAATAAAGACAAGGTTTTCGGACCTTGTCTTTTTTTTCTCTGTTTTTGTTGAGTTACCAATTTTTTCCATTTTAAAATAAATCGTCAAGTTTATTAGCCAATGTTTTCTGTTTGCTAGGGTACAAATGAGAATATGTATCAATTGTTGTTGTAATAGATGCGTGTCCTAATCTTTCTTTGACAACAAGGTAATCCTCTCCTTGATTTATTAGTAATGATGCGTGAGAGTGTCTCAAATCATGAATTCTTATTTTCTTTAAATCTTTATCCCTTTCTAGTATTTGCTTAAACTTTTTATCAATCATATTTTTCGTAATTGTTATTGGTGTACTCTGTATTATTTGTAGTTCGTCTGTATTTTTCGTAAATTCCTCAAGTTTTTCTTTTTGTTTTACTTTCCAATCTTTTAGCATTTCTGCTAATTTCTGATTTATTGTTATATTTCTAGTTCCTGATCGTGTTTTTGTTGTATTAATGTAGCTTGTATTATTGACAAAGTATACCGTTTTGGTAACGTATATTGTATTTGTTAAAAGATTTATATCATTCCAGTTCAATGCGATGATTTCTCCCATTCTCATTCCAGTAAAGAAAGCAATTACGAAAAACAGGTCATAGCTTGTTTCATCATCTTGAATAAGTTCTCTAAATCTCGTGAATTCTTCTATACTCCAAAATTTGATATTAGGCTTCCTAATTGGTAATTTTCTCAGATTCTCAACAGGATTTTTATCAATAAGGGATTTTCTTATACCAGTGTCAAAAATTTTTTTAAGTAGAATTAGAAGTTTATTAATTGTATTATAACTTAAAGTTTCATTTTCATTTTGTTTTTTAGGTTTTGTTTTTAGGTATTCACGAAATTCGAATATATGGTCATACGTTAATTTATTTAAATTTGTATTTTTAAAATATGGTTTAATATGACGCTCATAATTGTTTCTTTGTGTACTTGTATAGCTTATTTTTCTGCCATTTTTCAAATCGTCTTCTTCAAGCAACTGGAATAACATATCTGTTGTTACTACAAAGTCAAATTGTTTTTCTTTTAATTCTACAACTCGAATATGTTGTTCTAGTTCTAGTGCTTCCTTTTTAGATTTTAATCCTTTTCGAATGATACGTATTCTTTTTTGTGTGACTGGGTGGAAACCATTAGAAACATCAACGGTCCATTTACCACTTTTAGTTTTACGAATAGTCATTCATTATGCTTCTTTCTGGAGTTCAATTCCTAGTAGTTCTTCAGCGACATTGGCTGGAATTGTACCAATCCGTTTGTTATCGTAGATATTAAAACCACGATTCACTAATAGTAATTTGCCAGTATGGATAATCTTTCTTGCAGTTCCTGGAGCAAATCCAAGTTCGATAAGGTCATCTTTTGTTACAGTTTTAATCATGTGATCTCCTTTTCTAATTAGATTAAGTAAGGGGAGGATTAACTCCCCTTGTCTTTTACTTATTTTTGTTTTACATCTACTAAATGGATAGCATCCGCCTTGTAATACATTGTCGTGCTAATCATAGTAGCTTGTAAATTGTCAAATGTAACTGGTACTTCATCCATTGCTTGGATATAGTCATTATCAACCAAGGCATCTGGATTGTCTACTGAGACTTGGGTTGATTTCTTTTTGAATTGTCCATCCTTGATTGTTACATTGTATTTCCAACCAATGATTTTATCGGTATTAAAACGTCTTTCACTACCATCTCGGTTTTTGATAATTTCTCCGTTTGCATCTGCTCGGACTTCCGTTTCAAATTTTGGAATGACTTCATCCAATTCAAATTTTGTTCCAATGTTATTAAAATTCCAGTCATTTTGTGAGAGCATTTTTGCCATATTTAATTTCTCCTTTTGATATTTTCTTTGATTGTAGGGATTAAATCTTCTCTTTTAAAGAGAATTGCCCTTTCTATTAATCCACTTGCTAAATCTGGTGGATATTCCATATTGTTGAGTGCGAGATAGTTAGATTTCTCATACTCATGCAGTAAGTTATTGTCGTATAGAAATTTATACGCTTTTAGAATAGCTCCAGAACCTTTATAGGTAAACCATTCTAATTTTTGTTCTAGTTCTGTTTTTGGTTTTGAAATAATGATAGAGACAGGTTTTGAGTGACCTAAAAACTTTTCCCAAGATCTCAAAGGTTTTGAGAAGTGATTATCACTATAGAACCTCACTTTTTCTTTGAGATATCCCTTGGTAAAGTTGAGAAGATCTATTTCTGAATGCAACCATTCTTGAATGAAATAGTGAGCTTTTTCTTTCCTAAGTTCTAACTCAGTTCTTATCCAATTTTCTATGTACCGCTTGCTGATGCCGAGCTTCTCAGCTCGTTCTAAGCGTTTATCATAAATTCTAAGTCTTTCATCATCATTGGGTTTTCTCAAATATAAGGTTTGGCCGATTGTTTCATCTCCGTAGGTATTGTAGTAGGTGCTTTTTCCATATATAAAGCGTTTCTTCTGACAAATCTTTAGAAGCTGATTAGGAGTGAAGTAGGATGTTTCATTAAAATCATCTATTGCAATATCAATTCGTCTTACTGAAAATTGATTGTAATTGTAGTAGAGATTGTTCAGAAACTGTCTTTCGGACAGACTATTTGGACCTAATACCATATCTCTAAAGAACTCGAGTGCCTGTCCTGACATGACAAGCATGTAGGACGACTCTTTCGCTCCATAGTAGATACGGATATTCCCATAATGAAACTGGCTATCATAGTTATAGTATTTCAGGCTCCCTTTATTCTCAATAAATAGGTTATAGTCAAGAAATAGAATATCTTCGATTATTTCTCTTGGCGAAAATTCAGTCTTATCAAACTGAATTTGAATCCAGTCAAATACAGAACGTAAATGTTCATTTTTTGCCATAGATTTTGATTCAACTTTTTGCCTAATTTTGCCACCCTTAAAATCTCCGAAACCCTTGGAAATACTGATTTCTTTCGATGGTACACCTAACTTGCAGAGGGTGGTGTTACTACACACCCTATCGGTCAAAAATGGTCCGTCCGCATCTACGCTCATTTTCGGCTTTCTGCCTCATGGCTCAGCCGAAAACTCGCTATTAGCCGAACCTATTTTTTGACCTCTTCTGAACAAACCCTAGTAAGCCGGTTTGCATCGACTCTTCAATATCTTGGATTTTCTTTTTTAGACTGGCATTCTCATTTTTTATCAGTCGTATTTCTCGCTTAAATTCCTGTTTTAAGGCGCTCAGTTCATCGTAGAGCTCATCTATTACTTGGTTTAGGGATTCGTGCTCATTGTCTGCTAGGCTCCCAAATACGGCTTGTATAGCCTCTTTTAGACCTATTTCAAGTTTTAGGTTAGCTAACTTTTGAAATTGTCTAAGGTCTTCGTTTGTAAAGTCATAGGCAACTGTATAACTTAATTGATGAGTTCTTGGATTTCTACTGATAGGAATTTTAATTTTTTTAAATTCCTTGCCACTTATCTCTTTAATCAGTTGAATCCAATTTTTAAGAGTAGAGGTAGAGTTTAGGCCAGAAATTTGATTGACTAACTCTTTATTGGTCATCTTTTTGTGAAACCTCCGAAATTTTCTTGTGCAACTGAAGAGTTTTCTGTGGTATAATTGTTACATAATATGTTTTGATCTTGGAACGAACGGCACATTTGTTTCAAGATTTTTTTTATTTTGTCGAATCCTACCTCCTTTATTAAAATTTTTTAAATCGACTACTAGTTACATACGCTTTTACCTCCTTTTATGCTATAATATTCTCAATGGAATATTTAATCTCAAAATAAATATTCCTTATGGAATAATTCTATTTTATACCGTTTAGAATATTTTGTCAAGCCAAAATATACGAATAAGAATATCTATAGGAGAATTATGTATACAGAGGATTATAAATTTTCAGAGAGGTTAAAAACTCTCAGAAAATCAAAAAAGTTAACTCAAGTACAAATATCGGAATTAATTGGAGTTCAACAAGGGACATATTCTCGGTGGGAGAATGGAACGTTAGAACCAGGATTAGAATTCGTTGTGAAATTAGCAAATATCTTTGGGACTACTACAGATTATTTGCTGGGACAAAAACCTTATTCAATTATCAGTAGTTTACCTCTAGAACAATTAGATCTTACCAATATTGCAAACTTTTCAAAGGATGAGTTTGATATTTTGAAACATTCAATAGCAGTTTCGGTGGCAAGAAATAAAATAAAGGCAACAGAACTAAAAGATAGAGTTATAGAAAAAAATCAGTTGTCAGAAAAAGATGCAGAACTTTTGAATAAGATTTTTGAAGAAGTTAAAACTTATTGGGAAAATTAGGAGGACGCTAGTCTTCAAAATTCCCTCCCAAAATGTGTCCAAAATATTGACAGAATTCTAGCTTTTCATTATAGTTCTTATGGAACTTTTTTTCTACAACAAAATAGGCTCCATAATATCCATAGGGGATTTACCCACTACAAATAGTATAGAGCCGGTTTTATTAATGTCCTGCATTTCCTAATAAGTTAACCATGACAACACCAATGATAATCAAAATTAAACCGATAATGCTATAAACATTTAGTGTTTCTTTGAAAATCATTACTGCGATAGAGGCTGTCAAAACTAAACCGACAGCTGACCATGTTGCATAAGCTATTCCTAAAGGAATTTTTTGCATTGCTAGTGAGAGGAAATAGAAACAAACGCCATAGCTAAGTAGGGCAGAAACGGTTGGAATAGGCTTTGTAAAACCGTCTGATAATTTCAAAAGGTTAGTTCCCAATATCTCTCCTACAATGGCGATAAAAAGATAAAAGTATGACATGTCTTTAACCTCCTATATGTCATGTTTTTGCTCTAAGAGCTATTATAGCTATCCGTTTTTTATAAATCTTGGCACAAGTCATGAGAATTTGTAGTAAAACTGTGGCAGACACTTTTTCAGAACCAATAGCTGATAAATTTATTATATCATAAGATAAATTTTAAAAAAAGTCTTGATTTATTTCAATGTCTTGCGTGGTCTCGATTTTACTGGTAAAATTACTTTTAAGAACTTTAAAAAAGAGGTTTCTATATTTGACAAAACAATGACTTGTTGTCCCGAATGTGGGCATCCTTTGGAGAAAAAATTTTTAAAAGATGAGGGAGATATTCCTTATTGTTCACAATGTGCGAGTTTTCGTTTTCCAGTCTTTAATACAGCAATTAGTGCGATTTTATTTAATGAAAAACATGATAAGATTCTCTTGATTAAGCAATATGACATGGCTGAGCATATTTTGCTAGCTGGTTATGTGTCTAATGATATTCACAACCAATTTCTACAATCATTAAAGGCAATTAATTTAGCCTCTCTTATTACGGATATGGGTAATAAAATTGCACAAAACTAGTCCAAAACTCTTTTTAATAAGGAGTATACTTTCTAGCATTTTATAGTTACTAAAAAGTATCTAAACTTTGGAAGTGATACTAAGTTTTAAAAAATATTATGGAAAAAAAGCTTATAAAATCAATATTTCTGAGATTTAAAACTAATAATATTAGACTCAAAATCCAGTGTCCGCAAGGACGTGCCGGTTCGACCCCGGCCGCCGGTATAGTATAGAGTTAAGGAACGTTGTAAATCTTCGTTCCTTTTTTATATTATTTTTGGTATAATAATAGTTATTCAAATTTTATTTAGATTATGAAAGTGTAGGGAAGTATGTCTCGTTCTATCGATTTATTAAAACATCGGTATTTGAAAAATATTAAAGAAAATCCTGAATTGTTTGTCGGGATTGAGCTGGAATATCCTGTTGTAAACTTGGAAGGGGATGCTACAGATGTTGAAGTTATCAAGTACTTATTCCGATATTTAGTTTCTGCTTTGGATTTTACTGTCGAAAAGGTTGATGATTTTGGGACTCCTATTCAGTTAGTGGAGCCAGCAAGTCAGGATGTTATTTTATTTGAAGTTTCCTATACTACGATTGAGTTTGCATTTGGTAAGGCTGAAACAATTCAAGAGGTCGAAAATCGTTTTAATAATTATATGGATGTAATTCAGAGAAAATTAGGCGAATCCAATCATGCTATCGTTGGCTGCGGTATTCATCCCAACTGGAATAAAAATGAGAATACTCCAGTTGCTTATCCACGTTATCAGATGTTAGTGGACTATTTGAATTTGAGTAGAAATATGGCTGAATCAGACTTGCATCATTTCCCTGAATATGGTGCTTTTATCTGTGGGAGTCAGGTTCAGTTGGATGTTTCAAAGTCTAACTACTTACGAGTGATTAATGCTTTTACCCAAATTGAAGGGGCTAAGGCTTATTTACTTGCCAATTCTGAGTTTTCAGGTGAGAATTGGGATACGAAAATTTCAAGGGATATTTTCTGGGAAGAATCGATGCATGGTATATATCCAGAGAATGTTGGTGTCAATGCTAGGCTCTTTAAAGATGAGGATGATTTTTTTGATTATCTAGATCATTCTGCAATTTTTACTGCGGAACGCGATGGGCAAACCTATTATTTTTATCCGATTCAGGCAAGGGACTATTTGGCTACAACTGAAATCCAAGCATATGCTCTTAATGGGGATGAGATTCTTATTTACCCTCAAGAGAAGGATTTTGAAACTCATCGTAGTTATCAGTACCAAGACTTAACGACTCGGGGTACAGTTGAGTTTCGTAGTGTGTGTACTCAACCTCTAGAGAGAACCTTCGCTTCTGCAGCTTTTCACTTAGGATTGTTGGTTAATTTAGATAAGTTAGAAGCTTACTTAGAAACAGCGACTTTCTTTAAAGAATTTGGGCGAAATTACAAGTTTTTAAGACGACAATTTTCTAAGAAAAAGCTTACAAATGAGGAAGAAACTGCGATTATTGAATTTTCCAAACACATACTCCTGCTAGCTTGCGAAGGACTGGAGATGAGAAATAAGCAAGAAACAAGCTATTTACAGCCTTTGAAAGAAGAATTGGGCCTATAATTTCTCTTATAAAAGGAGAATTTTCTGAAAAATCATGATATAATGGATGAGACTATAGATAAAGGATAGAGAGTAATGACATTAGTTTATCAATCAACGCGTGATGCCAACAATACAGTAACTGCTAGCCAAGCTATTTTGCAAGGTTTGGCGACGGATGGTGGTTTGTTTGCACCGCTTACTTATCCAAAGGTAGATTTGGACTTTGACAAATTGAAAGATGCTTCTTACCAGGAAGTTGCTAAGTTAGTTTTGTCAGCATTTTTAGATGACTTTACAGCTGAGGAGTTGGACTACTGTATCAACAATGCCTACGATAGCAAGTTTGATATTCCAGCTATAGCGCCTTTGGTGAAATTAGACGGCCAATACAATTTGGAACTGTTCCATGGTTCAACAATTGCTTTTAAGGATATGGCCTTGTCTATTTTGCCATACTTTATGACAACAGCTGCTAAGAAGCATGGTTTGGAGAACAAGATTGTCATCTTAACAGCGACATCTGGTGATACTGGGAAAGCTGCTATGGCAGGGTTTGCGGATGTGCCTGGAACTGAGATTATCGTCTTTTATCCAAAGGATGGTGTCAGCAAGGTTCAAGAGTTGCAAATGACTACTCAGACTGGTGATAATACTCATGTTATCGCTATTGATGGTAACTTTGATGATGCTCAAACAAATGTGAAGCATATGTTTAACGATGTAGCCCTTCGTGAAAAGTTGGCTACCAATAAACTGCAATTTTCATCTGCCAACTCTATGAATATCGGTCGTTTGGTGCCACAGATTGTTTATTATGTTTATGCCTATGCTCAGTTGGTTAAGACTGGTGAGATTGTGGCTGGTGATAAGGTCAACTTCACAGTACCAACAGGAAATTTTGGAAATATCTTGGCTGCCTTTTATGCTAAGCAAATTGGTCTACCAGTTGGCAAATTAATCTGTGCTTCAAATGACAACAATGTTTTGACAGACTTTTTCAAGACACGTGTTTACGACAAGAAACGTGAGTTTAAAGTGACTACTAGTCCATCTATGGATATTTTGGTATCTTCAAACTTGGAGCGTTTGATTTTCCATCTTTTAGGTAATGATGCGGTTAAAACAGCTGAACTTATGAATGCCTTGAACAAGCAAGGACAATATGAGTTGACAGACTTTGATGCAGAGATTTTGGACCTCTTTGCAGCTGAATATGCGACTGAGGAAGAAACGGCAGCAGAAATCAAGCGTGTTTATGAGGCAGATTCTTATATCGAGGATCCACATACGGCGGTTGCCTCGGCAGTTTATAAGAAATACCAAGCGGCTACTGGCGATGTGACTAAGACAGTGATTGCTTCAACAGCGAGTCCATACAAGTTCCCAGTGGTTGCAGTAGAAGCTGTAACAGGTAAAGTAGGCTTGACTGACTTTGAAGCCTTGGCTCAATTACATGATATTTCAGGAGTTGCAGTACCACCAGCAGTTGACGGGCTTGAAACAGCTCCTGTTCGTCACAAGACAACAGTGGCAGCTGCTGATATGCAAGCAGCGGTTGAGGCTTATCTAGGACTTTAAGACAGAGGGAGTAAACTCGGTTGGGAAACCAACTGAGTTTCTTTTCATCAGGAGGAAGGATTGTTTAAGAAAAATAAAGACATTCTTAATATTGCCTTGCCAGCTATGGGTGAAAACTTTTTGCAGATGCTCATGGGAATGGTGGACAGTTATTTGGTTGCTCATTTAGGATTGATAGCTATTTCAGGTGTTTCAGTAGCTGGTAATATTATCACGATTTATCAGGCGATTTTCATTGCTCTAGGGGCAGCTATTTCTAGTGTTATTTCAAAAAGTTTGGGGCAGAAGGATCAGTCTAAGCTAGCCTATCATGTGACTGAGGCGTTAAAAATTACTTTACTATTAAGTTTCATTTTAGGAGCTTTGTCTATCTTCGCTGGGCAAGAGATGATTGGACTCTTGGGAACGGAGAGAGATGTAGCTGAGAGTGGCGGACTCTATCTATCCTTGGTAGGCGGATCGATTGTTCTTTTGGGGTTCATGACGAGTCTGGGTGCTTTGATTCGTGCAACGCATAATCCACGTTTGCCTCTCTATGTGAGTCTTTTATCCAATGCCTTGAATATTCTTTTTTCAAGTCTAGCTATTTTTATTCTGGATATGGGGATAGCTGGTGTTGCTTGGGGGACAATTCTGTCTCGTTTGGTAGGTCTTGTGATTTTATGGTCGCAATTAAAGTTGCCTTTTGAGAAACCGACTTTTGGTTTAGATAAGAAACTATTGACCTTAGCTTTGCCAGCAGCTGGAGAGCGGCTTATGATGCGGGCTGGTGATGTCGTGATCATTGCCTTGGTTGTGTCTTTTGGAACGGAGGCAGTTGCTGGGAATGCAGTCGGAGAAGTCTTGACCCAGTTTAACTATATGCCTGCCTTTGGCGTCGCTACGGCAACGGTCATGCTGGTGGCCCGAGCAGTTGGAGAGGATAATTGGGAAAGAGTAGCTAATTTGAGCAAGCAAACCTTTTGGCTTTCTCTGGTCCTCATGTTCCCCTTGACCTTCAGTATCTATGCTTTGGGTATACCACTCACTCATCTCTATACGACTGATTCTTTAGCGGTGGAGGCTAGTGTTTTAGTGACACTTTTTTCACTACTTGGTACTCCTATGACGATAGGAACAGTCATCTATACAGCAGTCTGGCAGGGTTTGGGCAATGCTCGGCTTCCCTTTTATGCGACAAGTATAGGAATGTGGTGTATCCGCATTGGAACAGGATATCTGATGGGGATTGTGCTTGGTTGGGGCTTGCCCGGTATTTGGGCCGGAACCCTTTTGGATAATGGTTTTCGTTGGTTATTTCTACGTTACCGTTACCAGCGCTATATGAGCTTGAAAGGATAGGAAATGCAAAAAACAGCTTTTATTTGGGATTTAGACGGGACTTTATTGGACTCTTATGAAGCGATTTTATCAGGGATTGAGGAAACTTTTGCTCAGTTTTCTATTCCTTATGATAAGGAGAAGGTGAGAGAGTTTATTCTCAAGTTTTCTGTGCAGGATTTGCTGGAGAAAGTTGCGGAAGAGCGAAAACTGGATGTCGAGGTGCTAAATCAGGTGCGTGCCCAGAGTCTGGCTGAGAAGAATGCTCAGGTAGTTTTGATGCCAGGTGCGCGTGATGTGCTAGCTTGGGCAGAGGAATCAGGAATTCAGCAGTTTGTTTACACTCATAAGGGAGACAATGCTCTTACCATTCTAAGAGACTTGGGTTTGGAATCTTATTTTACAGAGATTTTAACAAGTCAGAGTGGCTTTGCGCGTAAACCTAGTTCAGAAGCGGCCACCTATCTGTTAGACAAGTATCAGTTGGATTCTGAGAAGACCTATTATATAGGGGATCGGATTCTGGATGTGGAATTCGCGCAGAATAGTAAGATTCAAAGCATTAATTTTTTAGAGTCAACTTATGAAGGAAATCATAGGATTCAAGGGTTAGCAGATATTTCCCGTTTTTTTAAGGCTGAGCGATAAAAAGATTGTGTCAGTTTTGTGACAGAGACCTAACAAACTATTTCAAGTAACCGAGTTTGTTACAAGGAATAGACAGTTCTGTTAAATAGGCCCGAGAGGGCTTTTTTTCTGCATTTTTTGTGTTATGATAGACAGGTACTCATTTGAAAGGAATAGGAAAGAATGAAGAAAAGAATATTATTAGCTTCAACAGTAGCCTTGTCATTTGCCCCAGTATTGGCAACTCAAGCAGAAGAAGTTCTTTGGACTGCACGTAGTGTTGAGCAAATCCAAAACGATTTGACTAAAACGGACAACAAAACAAGTTATACCGTTCAGTATGGTGATACCTTGAGCACCATTGCAGAAGCCTTGGGTGTAGATGTCACAGTTCTTGCGAATTTGAATAAAATCACTAATATGGACTTGATTTTCCCAGAAACTGTTTTGACAACGACCGTCAATGAAGCAGAAGAAGTAACAGAAGTTGAAATCCAAACACCTCAAGCGGCTTCTAGTGAAGAGGTGACAACTGCGACAGCAGATTTGACAACCAATCAAGTGACCGTAGATGATCAAACTGTTCAGGTTGCAGACCTTTCTCAACCGATTGCAGAAGCGCCAAAAGCGGTAGAAACTACAAGTACAAAAGAAGTAGCAACAAATTCAGAAGTTGCAGAGACAGTTGCTACTGCAGAAGAAGTAGCACCATCTACAAATACTTCAACGTCAGAGGAGCAAACAGCCGAAACAAGTAGTGCAGTTGCAGAAGCAGCTCCTCAGGCAACGACTTCAGCTGAGAAAAATGAAACTCAAGCAAGCCCACAAGATGTTTCAACAGTGGAAGAAACTACAACTCCAACAGAAGAAACAGCAATCGAAACAACTGCAACAAGTTCAGAAGAATTAAAAGAAGCCTCATCAAATGAAGCTACAACAGCAGTTTCTACTTATCAACCAGAAGAGAAGAAAACAGTTTCAACAACTTACGCAGCTCCAGCAGCGCCCGATTATGCTGGACTTGCGGTAGCGAAATCTGAAAATGCAGGCCTTCAACCACAAACAGCGGCCTTTAAAGAAGAAATTGCTAACTTGTTTGGCATCACATCCTTTAGTGGTTACCGTCCAGGAGACAGTGGAGATCACGGAAAAGGTTTGGCTATCGACTTTATGGTACCAGAAAGCTCAGAATTAGGGGATAAGATTGCGGAATACGCTATTCAAAACATGGCCAGCCGTGGAATTAGTTACATTATTTGGAAACAACGTTTCTATGCTCCATTCGATAGCAAATATGGGCCAGCTAATACTTGGAACCCAATGCCAGACCGTGGTAGCGTGACAGAAAATCACTATGATCACGTTCACGTTTCAATGAATGGATAAACCAGACTTGGTAATATCATTTTGACGAATGAGATCTAGCTTTCATGATTGGAAGTAAGTCTCGTTCGTTTTTCTTTGTCATACTCTTCGAAAAATAAATGCAAACCACGTCAGTTTTATCTGCAACCTCAAAGCTGTGCTGTGAGCAACCTACGGATAGCTTCCTAGTTAGCTCTTTTATTTTCATTGAGTATCAATATAAATGGAAAATGGAAGTTACCATTTTGTAATGATTCAAGCAACATTCTTACAATCTATTTTACTTTGTATTATACTTGATTAGTCAACTATTGATAAATCAACAGAAAAGAGGAAGAAATGTTAGAGATTCAAGATTTACTTTATCAACTACGCTTGTCTGAGCAAGCGAGCACGCAATTGTTTGAAAAAAGGCTTGGGATTAGTTTGACACGGTATCAGATGTTACTGTTTTTACTGGAGAATTCCCCTTGTAATCAAATGGCGGTTCAGGAGCGTTTGAAGATTGATCAGGCTGCTTTGACCCGACATTTCAAGATTTTGGAAAAGGAAGGTTTGGTGGATCGCCATCGCAATCCTGAAAATCAGCGGGAAGTCTTGGTAGAGGCTACGAAGTATGCCAAGGAGCAGTTAGTGGAGAATCCCCCTCTGAAGCATATCAAGGTTAAGGAAGCGATGAAAAGTATCTTAACAGAGTCTGAGAGAACAGAACTCAGCCGTTTATTAAATAAATTGGTTTTGGGTATTGAAAATATAGAGATTTAAGGAGAAATAGATGTCAATTATTACAATCATTTTAGCAACGATCGTTGCTTTGGAGCATTTTTACATTTTTTATTTGGAAAGTATTGCAACGCAATCAGATGCGACTAGTCGTGTCTTTAACATGGACAAGGAAGAACTGGCTCGTCCGTCAGTAAGTTCATTGTTTAAAAACTAAGGGATTTATAACGCTCTGCTAGGAGTTTTTCTCTTGTATGGCATTTATTTCTCACAGAATTTAGAAATTGTGACTATTTTTGTTTTATTTGTGATTGGAGCTGCGGCTTATGGCTCTCTCACAGCAGATAAGAAAATTATTTTGAAGCAAGGTGGACCAGCTATTTTGGCCTTGATTAGTATTTTTCTCTTTAAATAAGTTCAAAGGTCAATCTTAGTCTCTTTAGTCCTTTTCACTCCAGAATAAGGGAAATATGTTATACTTGTCTTTAAGAAAATAGTTTTATTGAAATGGTTTTGAGGAGTTAGAAATGAAAGTATTAGTGACAGGTTTTGAGCCCTTTGGAGGGGAAAAGGTCAATCCAGCCTTGGAGGCTATTAAAGGTTTACCAGCTGAAATCCATGGTGCTGAGGTCCGTTGTCTAGAAGTGCCAACAGTCTTTCACAAATCGGCTCAAGTATTGGAAGAAGAGATGGACCGTTATCAACCTGACTTTGTCCTTTGTATCGGCCAAGCAGGTGGAAGGTCTAGCTTGACACCTGAGCGAGTAGCTATTAATCAAGATGATGCACGGATTCCTGATAATGAAGGAAATCAACCGATTGACCTTCCTATTCGTCCAGACGGTGCCTCGGCCTATTTTAGTAGTTTGCCGATTAAAGCGATGGTTCAAGCTATAAAAAAAGAAGGCTTGCCGGCCTCTGTTTCCAATACGGCAGGGACTTTTGTCTGCAACCATTTGATGTATCAGGCCCTATATTTGGTAGAAAAGAAATTTCCACATGTTAAGGCAGGTTTTATGCATATTCCTTATATGATGGAACAGGTGGTGAATCGACCGACTACTCCAGCTATGAGTTTAGTGGATATTAGGCGGGGGATAGAAGCGGCAATCGGCGCTATGATAGAACATGGAGATCAAGACCTCAAGTTGGTAGGCGGAGAAACTCATTGATAGAAAAAAGCTTGAGGGGAAACCTTCAAGCTTTTGGACGTTTTCGAGCTAGTACTGCTCGGTAAAAAATTATTTTATTGATTTGAATATAGGGGAGGAGTGAAAAACTAGCAATTCCAAAGGTAATCCAATTGAGGAAGTACCAAGGAAGGAGTTGTAAGTCTAGGACAAAACGCTGAAACTTGTAACCTTTCATCAGGAAACGGCTGGTTTTAAGGATTTGTCCTGGTTTGGCTTGTCCCAAGTCTAGGGTGTCACATAGGAGAAATTCCACCTGTGAATAGGCATAGTATTGTGGAATATAGAGACTATTTCCGACAATCATCAAGAGGATACTTGCTAGAAAGTAGAGACCAAAGGTCATGAGGAAGCCTTCAGTTTCAACTGACGAGAGATCCAGATTAGGAAACTCAGGGTGAAGGACAACGAATTTCTTTGCTAAAAAGCTACTGTAAAAGAGGAAGTAAATCCCAAGCAAGCTAGGAATGCTCCATAAGAAGAGATAGAAACGTTTGAGGAGAAGAGTCAAAAAGGTTTGTGAAAAGTGCTCTTCGTTAAAGAGTGCGAGACTATTTTTGACGGATAGTTCTGTATCAGGATTCTTGATGAGTTTCAGTGTTGTATAAACGGAACTGGTTAGAAGTATTGTTCCAATAAAGGAGACTAATAGGGGAAATAGGTAGGCTTGGAATATATGACCAAACACGCTTAAAAAGGATTGCTCTAAAATAGACTCGTTGATGCGCTCTAAGGGATTGAGGAAGCCAGACAAAATGACCAGCATGCTAGGTAAGAGATAGACGAGAAAGAGGCGGGGATTTTCAGCCTGAAATTGTCTGGCCTGCAGACGAATGGTTTTTAAATCAATTTTTGGGTATTTCATTCTCTCATTATACCATAGTTCGTGACAGTTCCTACTTTTTTTGATAAAATCATACAGTATGCCCTTGGGCACAAAGTATGAACTGGGACTGTCTTTCCCAGCTTCGGAGGTAAAAAAATGTCAGATTCACCAATCAAATATCGTTTGATTAAGAAAGAAAAACACACGGGAGCTCGTCTGGGAGAAATCATCACTCCCCACGGCACCTTCCCGACGCCTATGTTTATGCCAGTTGGAACTCAAGCCACTGTCAAAACTCAGTCACCTGAAGAATTGAAGGAGATGGGTTCGGGAATTATCCTATCAAACACCTATCATCTCTGGCTTCGTCCTGGAGACGAACTCATTGCACGCGCAGGTGGTCTCCACAAGTTCATGAATTGGGATCAGCCAATCTTGACGGATAGTGGTGGTTTCCAGGTTTATTCTCTAGCTGATAGCCGTAATATCACAGAAGAAGGGGTAACCTTTAAAAACCATCTCAATGGTTCTAAGATGTTCTTGTCTCCAGAGAAGGCTATTTCTATTCAGAACAATCTGGGTTCAGACATCATGATGTCCTTTGACGAATGTCCTCAGTTTTATCAACCTTACGACTACGTTAAGAAATCAATCGAGCGTACTAGCCGTTGGGCTGAACGTGGTTTGAAGGCTCACCGTCGTCCACATGACCAAGGTTTGTTTGGGATTGTGCAGGGGGCAGGATTTGAAGACCTTCGTCGCCAATCGGCTCATGATCTTGTCAGCATGGACTTTCCAGGCTACTCTATCGGTGGTTTGGCAGTGGGAGAAACCCACGAAGAGATGAATGCGGTTTTGGACTTTACAACCCAACTGCTTCCTGAAAATAAACCTCGCTATTTGATGGGTGTGGGAGCGCCAGATAGCTTGATTGATGGGGTGATTCGTGGGGTGGATATGTTTGACTGTGTCTTACCAACTCGTATCGCTCGTAACGGGACTTGTATGACCAGTCAGGGACGTTTGGTTGTCAAAAATGCTCAGTTTGCTGAGGACTTTACGCCACTGGATCCTGAGTGTGATTGCTACACATGTAAGAACTATACACGCGCTTATCTTCGTCACCTGCTCAAGGCTGATGAAACCTTCGGTATCCGCTTGACTAGCTACCACAATCTTTACTTCTTGCTTAATCTGATGAAGCAAGTGCGACAAGCCATCATGGATGACAATCTCTTGGAATTCCGTGAGTATTTTGTTGAAAAATATGGCTATAATAAGTCAGGACGCAATTTCTAAAATGGAATGGATATAAGCTAAAAATCCTAAGTTTTCTCTTAGGATTTTTCTTCTTTTTTTGATAGAATAAAGTGTATAACGAAAGGAAGAATAAACTCGTATGCGCATTAAATGGTTTTCCTTGATTAGGATTACAGGTTTACTTTTGGTACTCTTGTATCATTTCTTTCAGACAATCTTTCCTGGAGGTTTTTTCGGGGTAGATGTCTTTTTCACGTTTTCAGGCTTCCTGATTACGGCTCTACTTATCGAAGAATTTTCTAAAAATCATGAGATTGATTTGATTGGATTTTTTAGGAGACGTTTTTATCGGATTGTGCCACCTGTAGTTTTGATGGTCTTGGTAACCATGCCTTTTACTTTTTTGGTTCGCCAAGATTATGTGGCTGGAATTGGTGGCCAGATTGCAGGTGTTTTAGGCTTTATGACCAACTTCTATGAACTGCTAACAGGTGGGAGTTATGAATCTCAGTTCATTCCTCATTTGTTTGTTCATAATTGGAGCTTGGCTGTTGAGGTGCACTACTATATTCTTTGGGGATTGGCAGTTTGGTTCTTATCCAAACAGTCTAAATCAAATGGTCAGTTGAGAGGGATGGTCTTTCTCTTATCTGCTACTGCCTTCTTGATTAGCTTCTTCTCCATGTTTATTGGTAGTTTTCTAGTAACTTCTTATTCCTCTGTTTACTTCTCCAGTTTAACTCATGTCTATCCATTCTTTTTGGGGAGTATCCTAGCAACGATTGTAGGCGTTCGTCAGACGACTTCTCTGGTCAAGCAATTGGATAAAATCTGGGATTTACGCAAGACCCTTTTAGTTTTTGGGGGAGGTTTTGGCTTTTTACTCATTTTGACCTTCTTTGTCAAATTTACCTATCTCTTTGCCTATCTTATGGGCTTCTTGCTTGCCAGCCTTGCAGCCCTTGCTATGATTCTGGCGGCGCGTGTCTTACATGAAAAGACTCCTAACGTGCAGGAGCCAAAGATTATTAGCTTTTTAGCAGATACTAGTTATGCGGTTTATCTTTTCCATTGGCCTTTCTATATCATTTTCTCGCAGTTGACATCAAATCTTCTTGCTGTCTTACTGACTTTGATTTTTTCTTATGGATTTGCCAGTCTGTCATTTTATGTGTTGGAACCTTGGATTGCAGGAAAGAACACACCTATTATACAAACCCTTCGTCCCCTGCCTTATATCCATACAATCCTTGCAACAGGTACAGGAATCTTGACCATCATTGTCTGCACGGTGATCTTGTTGGCTCCACAAGTCGGAGCTTTTGAGACAGATTTAACTGTCAATGGCTTGAAGCAAGCCGCAACCA
This sequence comes from Streptococcus mitis, assembly GCF_047463435.1. Taxonomy (GTDB): domain Bacteria; phylum Bacillota; class Bacilli; order Lactobacillales; family Streptococcaceae; genus Streptococcus; species Streptococcus mitis_DS. The sequence continues at coordinate 18,302 of NZ_JASHDW010000019.1, forward strand.
ATATTGGCCAGACCAAGGTAATGGCAGAGCGGGCAGATGCAAATAGTTTAGGAATTGCTGATGGCACTATGTTAATTGGTGACTCGGTGGCCTTAAGGGCAAATACAGCCCTGCAGACAGCCCTTCCTGGAGCACAGATTAATGCGCAGGTCAGCAGAACAACCAAGACTGCCAATGAAATCATGCTAAACAATAGCCAGAATAAATTTTTACCTAAGATGGTGGTCATTGCAACTGGGGTAAATAATCCTGAAAATTACAAGGAAGACTGGGATAGTATCGTGAAAAATCTTCCAAAGGGGCACCATATGATTTTGGTGACACCTTATGAAGGAGATAAAACAAAAGAGACCTATGCCATCGTTGAGAAGGCTGCTGCCTATATGAGAGAATTGGCAGAGAAGACTCCTTACATCACGATAGCAGATTGGAATCAAGTTGCTAAGGAACATCCAGAAATCTGGGCAGGAACAGACCAAGTCCATTTCGGAAGTGACAATAGTAAAATTGAAGCAGGAGCAAAATTGTATGCAGACACCATTGCTACAGCCTTGCAAACAGCTCAAGACAAGCCAGTCAAATCAAAATAACTTGTATTTAAAAGAAAAGAGTTGGAGACATCCAGCTCTTTTAAAATATCTCTAGAAAATAGGTCTATACCATTTACAAATGAATCAGAAAGGTTTATAATGTAATTGACATAATAAATATCAAAAGTAATCTTTTAAGGAGGTCATTATTATGCCTAATTACGTTAAAGCGGATCAGTTTTTCTATCCATTTGGCATTCGTCGCGGTGGGTACTTAGAACTTGTTGATGGCAAATTTGGGAAACATGTGGATCAAATTCCTGAAGGAGCAGAGGTTCTTGACTATACTGGTTATAGCATTGCACCAGGTCTTGTGGATACTCATATTCATGGATATGCAGGTGTAGATGTGATGGACAACAACATTGAAGGTACATTGCACACTATGAGTGAAGGACTTCTTAGTACCGGTGTTACCAGTTTCTTGCCCACAACTTTAACAGCCACTTATGAGCAATTGCTTGCAGTCACTGAAAATCTTGGAAACCATTATAAAGAAGCAACAGGTGCTAAGATTCGTGGGATTTATTATGAAGGTCCATATTTCACAGAAACTTTTAAGGGGGCACAAAATCCAACTTATATGAGAGACCCGGGTGTTGAGGAGTTTCATTCTTGGCAGGATGCTGCAAAAGGGATGCTAAATAAAATCGCTATTGCACCAGAACGTGATGGGGTGGAAGATTTTGTACGTACTATTACAGGTGAAGGTGTGACAGTTGCACTTGGACACTCAGATGCGACATTTGAACAAGCTAAGAAGGCAGTTGATGCTGGAGCTAGTGTATGGGTACATGCCTATAATGGGATGCGTGGTTTAACACACCGCGAACTAGGTATGGTAGGAGCTATGTATGAGCTCCCACATACTTACGCAGAATTAATTTGTGATGGTCACCACGTAGATCCAAAAGCTTGTGAGATTTTACTTAAGCAAAAGGGGACAGAAAACATCGCTCTTATTACGGACTGTATGACAGCTGGTGGGCTTGAAGACGGTGACTATATGTTGGGAGAATTCCCTGTTGTAGTAGCAAATGGAACTGCACGTCTCAAATCTACTGGTAATTTGGCAGGTTCTATCCTCAAACTTAAAGATGGTATGAGAAATGTAGTCGAGTGGGGTATTGCAAATCCACACGAAGCGGTCATGATGGCTAGCCTTAACCCAGCAAAATCTGTTCACATTGATGATGTCTGTGGCCAAATCCGTGAAGGTTATGATGCGGACTTTATCGTATTAGATAAAGATTTGGAATTGGTAGCAACCTACCTAGACGGTGTGAAACGTTATCAAGCATAAGAGAAAAAGCAGAAGTTAGAGATTAGCTTCTGCTTTTTTATCTATATTACTTTACCGGTAAATAAAAAAGTTAAAAAAATCACAAAAAATCTTGAACAAACAAATGAAAAGGCTTACAATTATATTATAAATAGTACAAATAAAAAAACGGAGGAATGCTTTATGAAAGCCTATACTTATGTTAAACCAGGACTTGCTTCTTTTGTTGACGTAGACAAACCAGTTATTCGCAAGCCAACAGACGCTATTGTGCGTATCGTAAAAACCACTATTTGTGGAACAGACCTCCATATTATCAAAGGGGATGTTCCCGCTTGCCAAAGTGGTACTATTCTTGGTCACGAAGGGATTGGGATTGTTGAAGAAGTTGGAGAAGGAGTTTCTAACTTCAAAAAAGGCGACAAGGTCTTGATTTCTTGTGTCTGTGCCTGTGGTAAATGCTACTACTGTAAAAAAGGAATTTATGCCCACTGTGAAGACGAAGGGGGCTGGATTTTCGGTCACTTGATTGATGGTATGCAGGCTGAATATCTACGTGTCCCTCATGCAGATAACACTCTTTACCATACTCCAGAAGACTTGTCAGATGAAGCCTTGGTTATGCTATCAGACATTCTACCTACTGGATATGAAATTGGTGTCTTAAAAGGGAAAGTAGAACCTGGTTGTAGCGTAGCCATTATTGGTTCAGGACCAGTTGGATTGGCTGCTCTTTTGACAGCTCAATTCTATTCACCAGCTAAATTGATTATGGTGGATTTAGACGATAACCGCTTGGAAACTGCTGTATCATTTGGTGCGACTCATAAAGTTAATTCTTCAGACCCTGAAAAAGCCATTAAAGAAATTTATGATTTGACAGATGGTCGTGGTGTGGATGTTGCTATCGAAGCTGTTGGTATTCCTACAACATTTGATTTCTGTCAAAAGATTATCGGTGTAGACGGAACGGTTGCCAACTGTGGTGTGCATGGTAAACCAGTCGAATTCGATTTGGACAAACTTTGGATTCGCAACATCAATGTAACAACTGGTTTGGTATCTACAAATACCACTCCACAATTGTTGAAAGCTCTTGAAAGTCATAAGATTGAACCAGAAAAATTGGTAACTCACTATTTCAAACTTAGTGAAATTGAAAAAGCCTATGAAGTTTTCAGTAAGGCAGCAGACCACCATGCCATTAAGGTCATCATCGAAAACGATATTTCAGAAGCTTAAGTAGTAAAAAGATTTTGGAACACAAGTAAATAGAAATTCAGTTATCCATCAGATGGCTGGATTTTTTATCGAGAAATTAAGAAATGAGCATATTTCTTTCCTTGTCTGGCGGAATTAGTTATAATATACGGTACAAAGGAATGAATGAATATGTATCGTGTTATAGAAATGTACGGAGATTTTGAACCTTGGTGGTTCTTAGAAGGTTGGGAAGAAGATATTGTAGCTAGTAAGAAATTTGACCAGTATTATGATGCTCTCAAATATTACAAAACTTGCTGGTTTAGATTGGAACAAGAATCTCCTCTTTATAAAAGTAGAAGTGATTTGATGACCATTTTTTGGGATCCAGAAGACCAACGCTGGTGTGATGAATGTGACGAGTATTTACAACAATACCATTCTTTGGCTCTTTTACAGGATGAGCAGGTTATTCCAGATGAAAAACTACGCCCAGGCTATGAAAAACAAACAGGTAAGGAAAGGCACCGTTCTTGCCGTATGAAATTAAAATAGAGAAAAAGTAACTTTTTTGTACTGCACCCCAAAAGTTAGACAGAAAAAATCTAACTTTTGGGGTGTTTTATTATGAAATTGAGTTATGATGATAAAGTTCAGATCTATGAACTTAGAAAACAAGGATATAGCTTAGAGAAGCTT
>NZ_JASHDW010000020.1:0-20110 GCF_047463435.1 Streptococcus mitis
CATATGAATCTTTCTAATGAGTTGTTTCGTCGCTTTTCATTATAGGTCATATGGGACTTTTTTTCTACACAAAAATAGGCTCCATAATATTTATAGGAGATTTACCCACTACAAATATTATAGAGCCCGTTTTCTTTAAAAATCCTTATTTGACATGTTTTGCCAATTCTTCTTGAGCTTTTTTATTGGATTCTTCTTTTTCTTTCAGCCATTTTTCTTTAGCTTTTTCATATTCATCTTTTGTGACTGTCTTATCTTGTAATTTGAGGTATTTATATGATTCAACCCCTTTATTACCAGCCAATGAATATGGTGTTGAGAAAGGAACAATTTTTCTCAATGTTGGTGTTCCGCCTAGTGAAACATTTGGAATTGCTAGAGAGCTATCTACTAACCAAGCTTGAGCATCAGCATATTTCTCATAACGTTTAGCTGGATCTTGCTCCTTATTGGCTTCTTCCAACATTTGAGTGTAGACATCCAATCCAACAGCCTTGGCCTTGTCATTGGCTTCACCTGGCTCTAAACCTAGATTTTGCATCAAACCACCAGAATTAACATTAAAGACATCAAGATAGGTTGAAGGGTCTTGATAGTCTGCACTCCAACCACCGTTGTAAAGATCATAATCTTTCTGAGCAGCAGTTTGAGCCAGATAGCTTGTATTATCAAAGTCCTCAGTAGAGAGTTGGTGAACATCAATCACAACATTATCTGAACCCAAGACAGATTCAATTGATTGTTTCATGGAATTAATTCCTTGAATCTCTGCCTTATTCGTCAAATCTACTGCTTTATCTAAGTGGATAGGGAATTGGACTCCTTTGGCTTGAAGTTCTTTCTTAGCTTCTGCAAATTTAGCCTTGGCTTTTTCAGGATTATAGTATGGATCCTGGGCATCCGCAAAGTTGATTCCTTGCCATTCCTTACCATAATTGACCATCTTAGAGGCTACTACTTCACCAAAGTCTTTTCCATTGATACTTACGAAGTTTGGAGGAACAACCAAGTTACGCAAAATCTTAGTTGCACCATCTTCTCCCTGAGATTGAGCCCCGTAGGCTGTACGGTCATAGGCAAAATTAATGGCTTGACGGAAGTTTTTGTTAAGAACCGCTTCTTGAGTCGATTTCTTCTCAGCATCACTTGTCTTGGAAGTGAATTTATAAGATTTTCTATCCAGATTAAAGTTTAAGAAATAAGAAGTAGCATCTTGCATGCTATAGATGATATTGTCCTTATTCTTTTCTTTAATTCCTTCAAAACTTGAACTATTTGGATAAAGACGAGCGTAGCTATAAGCCCCCTCGACAAAGTTACGAGCCAGTGCATCCTGGTCACTACCATCATAATAGGCCAACTTCACATCATCTACAAAGACATTTTTAGCATCCCAGTAGTTAGGATTTTTCTTGAATTCGATGACAGATTTTGAAACAAAGGATTTCATCAAGAAAGGTCCATTGTACAAAATGCTAGATGGGTCTACCTTCCCAAAATCATCCCCTTTTGATTTCAAGAAATCAGCGTTAACTGGGAAGAGAATGGTTGAAGTTGTTTTAGAATTCCAATAAGATTCTGGTCGTGTCAAGGTATATTGAACAGTTTGGTCATCAAGAGCCTTGACTCCAACAGTTGAAAAGTCGCTTGTTTTACCGTTAATATAGTCATCCAAACCTGCAACGGATTCTTGCACCAAGTACAAGGCTTCGGATTTTTTATCAGCTGCATATTTCAAACCTGTCACAAAGTCTTGAGCAGTTACAGGAGCATATTCTTCCCCATCTGCAGTGTACCATTTCGCATCTTTACGCAGTTTGTAAGTATAGGTCAAACCGTCTTGAGAAACACTCCAATCCTCTGCCAAAGATGGAACATAATTTCCATATTGGTCATTTTCCATGAGCCCATCTACCAGATTGGTCACTATATCATTGGTTGTTGCACGGTTTTCCGCTAGATAGTTCAAACTTGATGGGTCACTTACGTAAACATAGTTATATGTTTTTGACCCTGTGCTGGAATTTCCACACGCGCTTAACAAAATACCCGCACTTAACACGACACCTGCAAGCGTTGCATACTTGGCTTTAGACTTTTTCATCTCCATAACCTCCTGATTTAAATATTTGTCTTATTATACAACTTGAGTTTTATTTAGTCAATAGCTTTTTAAGTAAAATTTAAGAAAAATAAAATTTCTATCTACAAACTATAGAAATTATTCTACAAAATAATAAAAAGAGAATAATTCAAGCATTTCATGATAGAAATGTTCAAATTATCCCTTTTATTTATAAAAAAATTATTGAGAAATTCTTAATTTTGCTCGTAGACGATTTGCTTGGGCTTTTCCAATCACCTTGTCCAATAGACGGGTACGGAGACTCAAGAATCCGTAAACTCCTCCCCCCATGGCACCGACAAGGGCTACATATAGGAAACTCCACAAACGTCCACTTGGTTGGAAGACAAATCCTAAAATCCACTGGAATGTCCCAACTACTAGAAACATGAAAATAGTTAACAAACTGATTAAAATGGTTCGTTTCAAAATCACTTTGCGCTTAACACCAGTTACCTTGCAAATGTCCCGATACATCAAAAAATTAGGAATGATGAGCCCAATTGTTGTAGAAATCAAAGGCCCGTAACTGTGAAAGAGAGCAATGGTTGGCAGTTGCAAGACCAGCTTGGCAATGGAACCATAGATAAAATAGAGAACGGCCTTGCGGTTGCGGAACATAGCTTGAAGCATTGGAGACAAGACCATGTACAAGCCTAAAATAGTAGACTGCAAAACTGCAAAGACAAACAAGCCCATAGCCAAACTATCTGGCTTGCCATAGAAGACTGTATAGAGAGGTTCTCCTACCATGACTACTCCAACCGTTGCTGGTAGCAAGAATAGGAAAAGCATAGTGATGCTATCCTGAACTAGACGAGAAGCCGCCTTCAAGTCTCCCTTGACATAGTTTTCAGTCAAAAGTGGCAAACCTACACTCCCAATCGAAACCCCAACAGAAATCAAAATCATAGTGATTTTATTAGGATTGGCAGAGAAATAAGAAAACATGACAACCAAGTCTTCATTACTATAGTTGGTAAACCAGCTCATACTATTGATAAAAGTCATCTGGTCCAAAATCTGGAAAAGCTGGATAGCAGACCCTGTCAGGATAAAAGGAATGGCTTCCTTAATGGTGTCGACCAAAAGACGCTTGCTGTTTATCTTATCTCCTGTTTCAAGGACTCTTTTAAGTAATCCTTCTTTGGCAAGGAAATAGATCAAAACTGCAAAACTGGCTACCATGCCGACAAAGGCAGCAAATGTGGATTGGGTAACGGCTGCTAGATAATCTCCTGAGCCCATTTTCATAATCATAAAGGTAGCTAAAAGCATCCAGATAACACGAATGACCTGCTCAGCGATTTGGCTCATAGCATAAGGTTTCAGGTTATTCATCCCTTGGAAGAAACCTCGAATCACACTCATAGATGGGAAAATCAATACTGCCCAAGCCAAGCTCTGCATGATTGGGATCAGGTCTTTCCCTACACCCGACAAATCTGCTAGCCAAGGAGCAAAGACATACAAGACTAAAGCAAAGATCAGACCTAGTCCCGTCATAAAGCCTAAAAAGCTCCGAATCAGTGCAAAGCTGTGCTCTTCTTCTCGCATGGTATTGTACTTAGCCACTTGCTTGGCCACCGCAACTGGAATCCCCGCTGTTGAAACCAGCAAGAACCAGGCATAGATATTGTAACCCATGGTAAAGAGACCATTGGCCGTAGCTGCATAAGACCCCATCCAGATATACCAGGGGATAATATAAATAGCCCCAAGCAGGCGACTGATAAAGTTACTAGCCGTTAACCAAGCAGTCCCCCGTAACATCTGGGCCTGCTGGTGATTGTTTTCGTTAGACATAGATTCCTCATTTTATTTTAATCACTAGGAAAAATTCCTCACCTTCCATTATAAACTTTTCCTTGTCACTTGTAAATTTACGACTTTCGGTTTACAATAGAAAGTATGATTAAGATTGAAACCGTATTAGATATATTAAAGAAAGATGGTCTCTTCCGTGAGATTATCGACCAAGGACACTATCACTACAACTACAGCCATGTCGTCTTTGACACCATCTGCTATGACAGCCGCAAGGCCAAAGAGAAGAGCCTCTTTTTCGTCAAGGGCGCTGCCTTTAAGAAAGAATTTCTTCTTTCAGCCATCTCTCAAGGCCTCGGTTGGTATGTGGCTGAAAAGGACTATGAGGTTGGTATTCCTGCCATTATCGTCAGTGATATAAAGAAAGCCATGAGTTTGATTGCTATGGAATTTTATGACAATCCACAGAAAAAACTTAAACTCCTGGCCTTTACTGGTACTAAGGGTAAGACAACAGCAGCCTACTTCGCCTATAACATTTTATCTCAAGGGCACCGACCTGCAATGTTGTCGACCATGAACACAACTCTAGATGGCAAGACTTTCTTTAAGTCAGCATTGACAACTCCTGAGAGCATTGACCTCTTTGACATGATGAATCAAGCTGTGCAAAATGACCGCACCCACCTCATCATGGAGGTATCTAGTCAAGCCTATCTGGTCAAACGTGTCTATGGTCTCACCTTTGATGTAGGGGTTTTCCTCAATATCAGTCCAGACCATATCGGCCCGATTGAACACCCTAGCTTTGAAGACTACTTCTACCACAAGCGTCTCTTGATGGAAAATAGCCGAGCAGTCATCATTAACAGTGACATGGACCACTTCTCAGTCTTGAAAGAACAGGTAGAAAATCAAGACCATGATTTCTATGGTAGTCAGTCAAGTAACCAAATAGAGAATTCCAAAGCCTTTAACTTTTCAGCAAGAGGGAAACTCGCTGGTGATTATGATATTCAACTGATTGGCCACTTCAACCAAGAAAATGCAGTCGCTGCTGGACTTGCCTGTCTCCGTCTGGGAGCAAGTCTTGAGGACATCAAAAAAGGAATCGCTGCAACCCGCGTTCCTGGTCGTATGGAAGTCCTCACCCAGAAAAACGGAGCCAAGGTCTTCATCGACTATGCCCACAATGGTGACAGTCTCAAAAAACTAATCAATGTTGTAGAAACTCATCAAACTGGAAAGATTGCTCTGGTTCTCGGTTCGACAGGAAATAAGGGAGAAAGTCGTCGTAAGGACTTTGGCCTCCTCCTCAATCAACACCCTGAGATTCAAGTCTTTTTGACTGCTGATGACCCTAACTATGAAGACCCAATGGCCATTGCAGATGAAATTAGTAGCTACATCAATCATCCTGTTGAAAAAATTGCGGATCGCCAAGAAGCCATCAAGGCAGCGATGGCTATCACAAATCACGAATTAGATGCAGTTATTATTGCTGGTAAGGGAGCCGATTGCTACCAAATCGTCCAAGGCAAGAAAGAAGTCTATCCAGGAGATGCAGCCGTCGCAGAAAATTATTTATAAGATAGTAAAAAAATCAAGGGAAATGAAACCCTTGATTTTTTCTATTTTTATTTAAAAGCGTTTTTCAAACCTTCAACGGCACCTTCTACAGCACCTTTAGCATCTTCAACTACTTCTTTTGCCTTAGCAACTGTCTTTTCTACAGCACCTTCTGCTTCAGTCTTACCATCCCCAGTAACTTTACCAAATCCTTCTTTGATAGCGCCTGTTGCTTGTTCCAATTTGTTTTCAAGTGACATATGATTGTCTCCTTTAATTTTATTCCGATATGTGTTACCGGTTACATATAGTTTATACCGAATACTAAGGAAAGTCAAACAATGTGCTCAGAAACAAGAAATCAGACCAAGTAGAAAGTTAATCTCTCCTTATCCAAATCGATAGCCAACTCATACTTCCCCTCTTCATTTTGGACAATATAACCTAGGACGACCAAACTATCCACAAAGATATCACGGCGTTTCTGTATAAGCTGGTCTTTTCTGAGAAATTTCAACAAAAAAGTCGTCATATATTTGAGAGCATACTCAGGATTAACATCTCTCAAAATGTCATAGAGTTCCTGCTGTTTTTCTGTCAAAGGATACTGATGTTTGACCTTGTAGAAATAATTAGACAGGGTCATTTTTGATCTCGCAAAGTCTGTCTTTTCAACTAAAATAGCTGCATTGGTTTGATTTCGTAATTCCGTCTCAAAACGCTGCTCTAACAAGTCTTGATAGGCCGGACTATCTTCGCTGACAAAAATCTCTTGATCCAGTTCGAGACTATCGAGTGATTCAAGCATAGGAAGATTAAGGTAATAACGCTTATTTTCTCGTAGAATCAAACCTGCCTTTATATACTCTTCCATGAGTTTATCGACTGCAACATCTGGAAATTGAGCCTTAATTTCTCGCAAAATCACATCCTCATGCTGGTCTAGATAGCGGATCAATTCTCTAAAAAATGGCTGTCTCGTCAAACGAGATGGATTAAAAATCTGAATCATGAAGATTCCTTTCTTTACATTCTAACAGAGGCGATGCTGCCAACTGACTAGGATTGGTCCCAGCTTGGTTCAAAGGAACAGGCAGACCTAGTTCTCTGTAATACTCTCTCCAAAAATCACTAATCTCCTGCTCCCCATCTCCAAATTTCATGGGAATCGTTTCAAAAATGGGGAGAATTTCTGCTATATACTGGGAACAGTAAAAACCAGCTCCATCTGGATAGAAAGAAGCATTGTAGGGTGCCCCTAGATGTTTGCAAGCTTTTTCCTTCACAGACTGGATATCCATTTCTGGGTAGACATAGAGGTCGTACAAGTGATTGGACTCAAAGAAGTCTGCCGGTTCTTGACAGACAACACCAGCCTGTCCACTAGCGTGGTAAATCATCCCATCCAAATAAATGGCAACATGGTTATAGTTGCCTGTGGAAGTCTGGATGGCCTGTCCCATATCTGACTCATCTCTCACAAAAATCAAATCGCCATTTTCTAACATGCTTCACTCCTAGAAAAAAAGGAGCCGAAACTCCTTTCGATATAAGACAAACTAGCCTTTCCTAATTTGAATTGACACTCAAAATCTTAAGCATTAAAGCTTTCAGTCAATTGAGGTACCACTTGTTTCTTACGTGAAACGGCACCAGCAAGGAAGGCGTGGTTGTCTACAAGTTTAAAGTTGAAAGCTACTTCAACCTTGTCCATGTTAGCACCAAGTGCTAGGATTTCTGAGTTTGAGTTGACGATATCTGTAATCATCAAGACAAAGTCAGAGTAGCCGTTTGCTTCGTTGGCAGCTTGCATTGCAGCTTCAATTTCTGCTTGGCGTTCCAATACTTCAGCGATGTCAACTGTGTTTACTTGAGCAACACGGACATTGTTTCCGTTGAGTTCAAAAGTTTTAGCATCGATGTCAATCAATTCTTCAGCAGATTTGCTAGCCAAGTTGGTACCAGCTTTCAACATAGCTAAACCATATTCTTCCAAGTTCACACCAGCCAATTCAGCCAATTCCGGAGCAATGACTTTATCTGTTGGGTGTGTTGTTGGTGATTTCAAAAGAAGGGTATCTGAAATCAAACCTGAAAGCATCAAACCAGCAATCTCTTTAGGCACAGCTACACCATGTTCTTTGAACATACGGTAAACGATTGAAGACGCTGAACCAACTGGCTCCAAACGCATGTAAAGTGGGCTTGCAGTCTCAAAGTTAGCCACACGGTGGTGATCTACAACACCATAAACTTCTACTTCAGCGATATCTGATACAGATTGTTGGAATTCATTGTGGTCAGTCAGGATAACTTGCTCTGCACCTTCTGCTTTGGCAGAAGTGATAACACGCGGTGCTTCTACACCAAAATAGTTCAAGACAAAGGCTGTTTCTTCATTTGGAGTTCCAAGGGCAACAGCTTCCGTATCCAAACCGTAAGCTTCTTTTGCAAGGTAGGCAAAGGCTACAGATGACCCGATGGCATCTGAGTCTGGATTTTGGTGACCAAATACTAGAATCTTAGACATGATAATACCTCATTTTGTTTATTCTCTTTATTGTAGCATTTTTTTCGCTTTTTGACAAAAGTAAGAGGAGTCAAAGGACTCCTTACGATTCTTCAAAATAACTGAGTAAATTTTTATCTTGATTTTCAGATAAAAATCTTTCCTTCTGTGGCCTCTTCTTACGCTTGAGAAGGGCTTCAGCCGACATGGCTTCTTCCTTACTGGCAAAACCTTGAGCATAGATAAGTTTGACTGGCAAGCGTGCTCGTGTGTATTTGGCTCCCTTCCCACTGTTGTGGACAGCCAGGCGTCTTCTCACATCAGTTGTATAACCCGTATAGTAGGATCCGTCACGACACTCCAGCACGTACATATAAGCCTTATGATCCATAATAAATCTCTTCAAGTTCAGGCGTATAAGAGCCATCATCATTGTGGACAATGAGAGGTGGCAAGACCTTAAAGCCACTTGTCGAGCCATCCTTGATAGCCTCAATCAAAAGCATATTGGCTTCTTTTTCCCTCTTTGGATAAACAAACTGCAGGCGCTTAGGCGCTAGATTGTGCCGTTGCAACATGTCCAGGATATCCAAGAGGCGATCAGGACGATGAACCATGGCCAAACGCCCATTAGACTTGAGAATACTCTGGGCACTACGACAGATTTCCTGCAAATTGGTCGTGATTTCATGTCGCGCCAAGAGATAATGTTCACTCTCGTTCAGATTGGAATGAGGATCTACCTTGAAATAGGGCGGATTACACAAAATCATATCCACCTTACTTCCCTGTATACGAGAAGGCATATTTTTCAAATCATCACAGATGACCTCCATCTGCTCTTCCAAACCATTCAAACGGACAGAGCGTTCAGCCATATCCGCCAAACGCTCCTGAATCTCAACAGCCAAAATCTGTGCCTGAGTCCGAGTGCTAGCAAATAGCCCCACTGCTCCATTTCCAGCGCAAAAATCCACTATCAAGCCCTTTTTAGGAAAACGTGGAAAACGTGACAAGAGAACACTATCCACCGAATAGCTAAAAACCTCTCTATTTTGAATGATTTTAATATCTGTCGAAAAGAGCTGGTTAATACGCTCTCCTGATTTTAATAATTGTTCTTCTTCCATGGTCCTATTATAGCAAATTTATATTAACATTACAAAAGATAGAAATTTCTAACTAGTGTTTCTGATTCTTCAAATGTTGAAGGGCTTCCTTGGTCCAAATTGGCATCATTCGTTTGAGAGGAGCAAAGCCATAGTTAAAACGATCGCTTGAAAAGCGTCTCCGTCTTGGAAACTGATGCTTTTCTTCCTCCAAAGTGCGGATAGAAAGACTAGCTTTCCCTGTAAATTCATCTAAATCCACTACTTGAACTTGAACCTCTTCATCAACTTTCAAGGCTTCTTGGATATTTTCAATAAATCCTGTCCGAATCTCTGAAATGTGAATCAGTCCCGTATCACCCGTCTCTAGCTCAACAAAGGCACCGTAGGGCTGAATCCCTGTAATACGGCCCTTTAGCTTATCACCGATTTTCATCTTAGTCCTCGATTTCAATTGTTTCAATCACGACATCTTCAACTGGCTTGTCCATGGCCCCTGTCTCAACAGCAGCAATGCCATCCAAGACAGCGTAAGAAGCTTCATCAGCTAGCTGACCAAATACAGTGTGACGTCGGTCTAGGTGAGGGGTTCCACCTTGGTTGGCATAGATTTCTGCGATCGGTTCTGGCCAACCACCACGAGCAATTTCTTTCTTAGAATAAGGCAAATGTTGATTTTGCACGATAAAGAACTGGCTGCCGTTGGTATTTGGACCAGCATTGGCCATAGAAAGGGCACCACGGATATTGTAAAGTTCTTCAGAGAATTCATCCTCAAATGATTCGCCGTAGATTGACTCGCCACCCATACCAGTTCCAGTTGGGTCTCCACCTTGAATCATAAAGTCCTTGATAATACGGTGGAAAATGACACCATCATAGTAGCCATCTTTTGAAAGAGCTACAAAGTTAGCCACTGTTTTAGGAGCATGTTCAGGGAAGAGCTTGATACGCAAGTCTCCGTGATTGGTCTTAATAGTCGCAAGAGGACCTTCTACTGTTTCAATATCTACTTGTGGGAAATGCAATTCTTTTTCTACCATACCAAATCCTTCTAAGGCATCAAAAATGCCATCTTCTTCTAATGTTTTTGTAATAAAATCTGCTTTTTCTTTGATATTTTCATGAGAAATTCCCATTGCAACGCTGATTCCAGCATAATCAAAGAGTTCCAAGTCGTTGAGGCCATCTCCAAAAACCATGACGTTCTCTGGTTTCAAGCCAAGGTGTTCCACAACCTTTTCCACCCCCGTCGCTTTGGAACCTGAAATTGGCACAATATCAGACGAATGCTCATGCCAACGAACCATGCGAAGTTTGTCTGAGAGACTATCAGGCAAGTGCAAGTCATCTCCCTTATCCTCAAAAGTCCACATCTGATAGATATCTTCTTTTTCATGGAAATCAGGATCTACATCCAAATCAGGGTAAATTGGATTGATAGCCTCACTAATCATATCGGTGCGAGTCGATAACTTAGCATCATGACTCCCAACCAAACCATACTCAATTCCTTCTTCCTTAGCCCAAGAGATATACTCTTCAACATCTGACTTCTCAATCTGATGTTGATAAATAACCCGACCTTTTTTATCTTCAATGTAGGCCCCATTTAAGGTCACAAAAAAGTCAGGATTGAGCTCACGAATCTCTGGAACGACACCAAAAATCCCTCGTCCAGAAGCAATACCTGTCAAAATTCCTTTCTCACGTAATTGCTTAAAAACAGTTGGGATTGAAGCTGGAATAAAACCCGTCTTGGAATTTCTCAATGTATCATCAATATCAAAAAAGACAATCTTGATTTTCTTTGCCTTGTATCTTAATTTGGCATCCATCTCACTACCTCTTTCAATCTAACTCTTTCCATTATACCATAAAGTAGCTAAATCCCCTATTTTCAAAAAGTTTCCAGTTTTATTGTAAGTCCTTGGATAAGTATAAAACTAAATCATCATTATTTTGGCTAGTTGCATTCATTTCCAAGGGTTTATTTCTATACCACACACCTGTCCCATCTGGAATATAACCTCGTTTGATATACAATCTCTGGGCAGGGCCATAGCCTAAGTGCAAACCTACACCAAGAGTGACCTTACTCGAAACAAACTGGACTCGTTTTTCTGCTTCTTCTAGCAGTTGATTCCCAATCCCTTGATTTCGAAAAGGCTCAAACACATTAAAATCTGATAATTCTGGATAGACTTCTGCAAAAGGACCATGTTTAGCAGAGGGCAAAATGGTAACGTAGCCCGCTACAGCACCATCAATCTCTACAACTAAGACTTCTCTCTCCCCACTTTCCTGTTCCAGAAAATATCTATCCAAAATTTCTTCTCTAGCAGGCCAACCTTGATTCATAAATCCATGAGATAAGGATTCAATATCAGACTTAATCATATTTCTAATCGTGCAATTCATCTTTGACTTACCCACCTTTACTCTTTCTATTACCATTATAGCACGCCAAGGTCAGAAAAAAACTATCTCGTGAAAAAAGACCCGTCGGGGTCTTAATTCGCTTTCTTGTTTTCAAGCTCATGAAAAAGAGGTCCACCCGGACCCCAACTCGCTCTCTCATTTCAAGGCTCGTGAAAAAAAGACCCAACCGGGTCTTAATTCACTTTCTTGTTTTCAAGCTCATGAAAAAGAGGTCCACTGGACCTCTTTTTTTAATCTTCGTTTACGAAAGGCATCAAAGCCATTACGCGAGCGCGTTTGATAGCTGTTGTTACTTTACGTTGGTTTTTAGCTGAAGTTCCTGTTACACGACGAGGAAGGATTTTCCCACGTTCTGAAACGAAACGGCTAAGAAGCTCAGTATCTTTGTAATCAACATATTCAATTTTGTTTGCTGCGATGTAATCAACTTTTTTACGGCGTTTGAATCCGCCACGACGTTGTTGAGCCATGTGTTTTCTCCTTTATAATTTTAGTTGTCCATTAGAATGGTAAATCATCATCTGAAATATCCAACGGATTTGTTGCTCCAAATGGATTTTCATCACGTGAAAAGTCTGGTACTGAATTTGTAGGTGCTGAATAGTTTGCAGTTGGTGCAGAGTAAGCTCCACCTGTATGACCCTCACGCACACTACGGCTTTCCAACATTTGGAAATTCTCAGCCACGACCTCTGTCACGTAGACACGTTGTCCTTGCTGGTTATCGTAACTACGAGTCTGAATACGACCTGTCACCCCGATAAGTGAGCCTTTTTTAGCCCAGTTAGCAAGATTTTCAGCCTGTTGGCGCCACATAACGACATTGATAAAATCAGCCTCACGTTCGCCATTTTGACTCTTAAATGTACGGTTTACTGCAAGAGTAAAAGTCGCAACTGCTACATTTGATGGGGTATAACGCAACTCAGCGTCACGTGTCATACGCCCTACAAGTACAACATTGTTAATCATAGTTTACCTTCTTAAGCGTCAGTTTTGACGATCATGTGACGAAGAATGTCAGCGTTGATTTTTGAAAGACGGTCAAACTCTTTAAGAGCTACGTCGTCGTTTGCTTCAACGTTAACGATGTGGTAAAGTCCTTCACGGAAATCTTTGATTTCGTATGCAAGACGGCGTTTTTCCCAAGATTTTGATTCAACAACAGTTGCACCGTTGTCAGTCAAAATAGAGTCAAAACGTGCTACCAAAGCGTTTTTAGCTTCTTCTTCAATGTTTGGACGAATGATATAAAGAATTTCGTATTTAGCCATTGATATGTTCCTCCTTTTGGTCTAATGACCCCAAGACTTTGCAAGGGGTAAGTGAGGTTCGCTCACAATAAACTATTATACTAGAAAACATTTTTTTACGCAAGTAAAAACACCGAAATAAAAAAGAAGATGACGAATCATCTTCTCAAAAACTATAAGTTTTTAGTCTTCTTTTTTCTTGCGAGCAAGAAGTCCAAATCCACCTAGGGCTCCAAGAAGTCCAAGCGCTGCAAGACTAGCGTTAGCTTCTGTACCTGTGTTAGGTAATTCTTTTTGACCATCAACATATTTAGGTGTTGCTGGTTGAGTAGCTGAATCAGTTGCTACTGATGTTTCAGCTGGTGCTGGAACTGCAGGTTGGTTTGGATTTGTTGGTTGTTCCGGTTGCATTGGAGCTACTGGTTGTTCAGGAGTCTCTGGTGTTGATGGAACTGGTGCTGGTTCCGGCTTAGGCTCTGGTTTAGGAGTTGGAGCTGGAGTTGGTCCTGGGTAAGGAGTTGGGTTTGGCTTAGGACTGTTTGGAATATAATTAATTGGTGTATCCTCACTTGGGTTAGTTGGTACATTTGGTACTTCGTAACCTTTAGTTGGATCGTTTGGATCCACTGGTTTCAACGGATTACCGTCCTTGTCCTTAGGTGTGTAACCTGGGACGTATGGAAGAACTGGTTTGTCGTTACCTGGTTTTGTTGGATCCGTTGGATCATTTGGATACTTGATTGGGTTAGTTGGTTGACCTGGAATGTTTGGAATCCATGAACCAAGTGGTTTGTAAACATAAGTTACTGTTGTACCGTTTTCTCCAATCTTACCTTTAGCTTCACCTTCTACACGTTCCAATACGTATCCAGTAATAACTTTTCCACTTGTAGCGTACTCATCACCTACTTTACCTTCTGTAGTTTCTGAAGGTAGAAGCTCTTTACCGTTTTCATCTACATATTTAACTACTAGGTTAGCTTTGTTCGCTACGTAGTTAATTGGTGTATCCTCACCTGGGTTAGTTGGGACACTTGGTACTTCATATCCTTTAGTTGGATCGTTTGGATCCACTGGTTTCAACGGATTACCATCTTTATCCTTAGGTGTGTAGCCTGGGACGTATGGTACTACTTCTGTTGGTTGGCCTGGTTTTGTTGGATCCGTTGGATCATTTGGATACTTGATTGGATTTGTTGGTTGTCCTGGGATGTTTGGAATCCATGAACCAAGTGGTTTGTAAACATAAGTTACTGTTGTACCGTTTTCTCCAATCTTACCTTTCGCTTCTCCATCTACACGTTCCAATACGTATCCAGTAATAACTTTTCCACTTGTAGCGTACTCATCACCTACTTTACCTTCTGTAGTTTCTGAAGGTAGAAGGTCTTTGCCTTTTTCATCTACATATTTAACTACTAGGTTCGCTTTGTTCGCTACGTAGTTGATTGGTGTATCTTCACCTGGATTAGTTGGAACATTTGGTACTTCGTATCCTTTTGATGGATCTTTTGGATCTACTGGTTTAAGTGGTTGTCCGTTTCCATCAACAGGTGTGTGACCTGGTACGTATGGAAGAACTGGTTTATCACTTCCTGGTTTTGTTGGATCTGCTGGATCATTTGGATACTTGATTGGGTTAGTTGGTTGTCCTGGAATGTTTGGAATCCATGAACCAAGTGGTTTGTAGGTTACTACTTCTTTAGTATCTTTTGAATCCGCAGTTACTTTTGTAGTTGGTACTGTTACTTTATCAGCTAAGTATCCTTTAACTACTGGTGATTTAACTTCTGCTAAGTCTTGTGCTGGTGTCCAGTCTCCATAAGTCACTTCACCTGTTACCAAGTTAACCTTAGCTTCACGAGTGAACTTAGCCTCTTGAGTAACAACTTTTGGAGTTCCGTCTTCATTTAACACTGGAGTTCCATCCTCGTACACATATGTGATTGTACGTATGACTGTTTTGTTTAGATCTTTTTCTTCCAAGCCAGCTGGGTATTTAGGTCCGTCTGGGTTGTTTGGATCAACAGGTGCTCCTGGTGTTTTTGGTTGATCTGGGGTAACTGGTACAACACGTTCTTTAAGTGTTACTTTGAACTCTTGATCAGTATCTTTATCTTTATCGAACTTACCACCTTCTGGGTATGTATTAGATACTAATTCATATCCTTTGTTTTCAAGTTCTTTGATTTTCGCTTTTACGTCAGCTTCTTTTGTAAGTGGTGTATCTGAGTCACCTTCTTCAGTAATAGCATCAACACCTGGAATTGGATTTCCTTTCTCATCTACGAAAGTTGTTTTCGCTTTTTGCGTATCCTTCACGTAGTTGATTGGTGTATCCTCACCTGGG
The DNA here is from genome assembly GCF_047463435.1 of Streptococcus mitis. Classification (GTDB taxonomy): domain Bacteria; phylum Bacillota; class Bacilli; order Lactobacillales; family Streptococcaceae; genus Streptococcus; species Streptococcus mitis_DS. Next base: position 15,125 of record NZ_JASHDW010000020.1, read on the forward strand.
TTAGTTGGAACATTTGGTACTTCATAACCTTTAGTTGGATCGTTTGGATCTACTGGTTTCAACGGATTACCATCTTTGTCCTTAGGAGTCATACCTGGTACGTATGGAAGAACTGGTTTGTCGTTGCCTGGTGTTGTTGGATCTGTTGGATCATTTGGATACTTGATTGGGTTTGTTGGTTGACCTGGGATATTTGGTACCCATGAACCAAGTGGTTTGTAGGTTACTACCTCTGTAGTATCTTTTGAATCCGCAGTTACATTTACAACTGGTACACTTGCTTTATCAGCTAAGTATCCTGGTACTACTGGCGATTTCACTTCAGGCAAGTCTTGAGCTGGTGTCCAATCTCCATAAGTCACTTCACCTGTTACCAAGTTGACCTTAGCTTCACGAGTGAATTTAGCCTCTTGGGTAACAACTTTTGGAGTGCCGTCTTCATTTAATACTGGAGTTCCATCTTCGTATAAGTATGTGATTGTACGTGTAACAGTTTTATTTAGATCTTTTTCTTCCAAGCCAGCTGGGTATTTAGGTCCGTCTGGGTTGTTTGGATCAACAGGTGTCCCTGGTGTTTTTGGTTGATCTGGTGTAACTGGTACAACACGTTCTTTAAGCGTTACTTTAAACTCTTGATCAGTGTCTTTATCTTTATCGAACTTACCGCCTTCTGGGTATGTATTAGAAACTAATTCATATCCTTTGTTTTCAAGTTCTTTGATTTTAGCTTTTACTTCAGCCTCTTTTGTAAGTGGTGTGTCTGAATCACCTTCTTCAGTAATAGCGTCAACACCTGGAATTGGATTTCCTTTTTCATCTACGAAAGTTGTTTTTGCTTTTTGCGTATCTTTTACGTAGTTGATTGGTGTATCTTGACTTGGATCTGTTGGAAGATTTGGTACTTCATATCCTTCTTTTGGATCGTTTGGATCAACTGGTTTCAACGGATTACCATCTTTGTCCTTAGGAGTCATACCTGGTACGTATGGAAGAACTGGTTTATCAGTTCCTGGTGTTGTTGGATCTGTTGGATCGTTTGGATACTTGATTGGATCTGTTGGTTGACCTGGAATGTTTGGTACCCATGAACCTAGTGGTTTGTAGGTTACTACTTCCTTGATATCTTCTGAATCACCGGTTACGTTTACAACTGCTACACTTGCTTTATCAGCTAAGTATCCGTCTACCTTTGGTGATTTCACTTCAGGCAAGTCTTTAGCTTCTGACCAATCTCCGTAAGTCACTTCACCTGAAACTAAGTTTACTTTTGCTTCACGTGTGAATTTTGCTTCTTGTGTTACTGTTTTTGGAGTGCCATCTTCGCTTAATACTGGAGTGCCATCTTCGTATACGTATGTGATTGTACGTGTTACTGTTTTGTTTAGATCTTTTTCTTCCAAGCCAGCTGGGTATTTAGGTCCGTCTGGGTTGTTTGGATCAACAGGAGTTCCTGGTGTTTTTGGTTGATCTGGTGTCACTGGTACCACGCGTTCTTTAAGAGTTACTTTGAACTCTTGATCTACGCCAGCTTCTTTATCGAACTTACCACCTTCTGGGTATGTATTAGAAACTAATTCATATCCTTTGTTTTCAAGTTCTTTGATCTTCGCTTTTACGTCAGCTTCTTTTGTTAATGGAGCTTCAGATCCACCTTGTTCAGTGATTTCATCTACTCCTGGGATTGGATTTCCTTTTTCATCTACGAATGTTGTTTTCGCTTTTTGGATAGCTGTATATGTAACAACGTATTCATAATCTTCATCTGTTGCAGTTGTTGGCTGTACCGGAACTTTTTCTACACTTGCGATGTAACCTTCTTTTTGAGGTACTGTTACTTCTGGAAGGTTTGTATCACCGTTTCCAACCCAATTAATATAGATAGGTTTTCTATTGGCATCTACCTGCGCTTCATTTTTATCATTTACTTGGATAGTACCTGTATAGCTTACAGTTTGTTTTGTTGGTTCAAATACTTCTTGTCCTGCAAGATCCTTAACATCGTCTGCGTAAACATACTTAATCGTACGGTTTACTTCTTCTACTTTTGTTTTCTTAACATAGTAGTAAACAACATTATTTACAAAAGCATTAGGGTTTACTCCATTCGCTTGAAGTTCCTCTGAACTATAGATAGCGCTAGCACGTTTTGGACCAATATTAACAGTTCCTGTTGTTCCTTTTGACGGAACATCAACACGAATATACTCAACACCTTTGATAGTTTTAGTTAAATCAGGAACTTGGTTTGAAACATCATATTTTTTACCTAAAATGTTCTTAGTTTCATAGCTACCATCTTCATTAGGTTTAGCATAACCATCGTAACTTGTTGGTTCATATGCAAACTCTTCACCTGTTTCAATATTTACTAAAGTAATAGTAACAGCACCTGTTTCAAACTGACTGTTACCTCCTGCTCCAACTTCAACTTTCCAACCGTTTGCAACTTTGGTAGTTACATTTTCTTCTCCTCCATTAAGAGGTGTTCCACCTGATACAGTAAGAGTAGCTGCAGTTTTATCAGTATCCCCGACAACACTTCCATCTTTCAAACGTCCAGCTTCATCGTATATGAATTTAGAGTACTCATCTGAGAATGTACGGTTTGTTATAGCTTTTTCAACCCCAAGTTTATCTAAGCCTATTGAAACTATTGAATCTTCTTGAATCGCACCATCTATTACTTCTATCTCTAACTCTGTTGGTGATTTAATTGTTGCTTTTAATGTAAAGTTTGTATCACGACCGTCATTAAGAATCCAAACGTTGTTTGCATTAGCTTGAACATTATTCCAACGACCTGCAGGACGGTAACTTATACTATCAGCCTTATTAGTATTTGTGACAGTGTTTTTTGAACCATCAATTGCTTTAAAATACGTAAAATCATCATTTGGTAATGTAATCGTAAATTTAGAACCTTTTCCGTAACGTACATCACTATCAGTATTAATAACTACTGCATCACTCTTTCTAACGCGTTCACTTCCTTTATATCCTAAAATGTTATCTCCCATAATAGTAGCAGAAGTATTTTGTTTTTGTGCCGCTGACTTAGATGCTTTATGAGTATATTTATGTTCTAGAATCGGTTGACCATTTACACTAATTGCCGCTGTATATTCTGTATCTTTGGAAATATTAGGCGCATAATAATCAATCGCAGTTAAGTTTTCCGCATAAAAAGTTGTTACAGCATAATTTTTTGCCTTATCATTCCATCTAATTGTATAAGTAGTAGTCCCAACTTCATTCGGGATAGCTGGTTGTTCAGCTAGACGCTCTTCATAAGTCTTACCATCTTTCTTACGTTGAGACCAGAATGGACTTTCTCCCCCTCTACTTCCTACAGAGTTAGTAGTTTCTTTAGATGAAACTTCACCAATTACAGTTCCATCTGCTGCAGTAATTTTTGTACCAGGTTTAAAACTATCCCCAAACCCTGTTAAGTTTTTCATTTCAATTGTAGTAGTATCACCATTTTGAGCCTGAGATGTATCAAATACTACATCAATCCCCCATGCTTTAGGTGCAGTATTATCTGCGTTCATCGTCACATAGGCATTATTAACTGTTACAATTGCATTACCATTTCTAATAACACCTTTACCTGTAATGGTTTGATCTTTAGCATCTGTAGCTCCAAGCACAGCTTCTACTTTACCTGCATGACCTGCACGTTTCATTTCAGCGTAGACTGCTTCAATAGCAGATGAGATGCGATTTACTTGGGATGTTAGTTGTTCTTCCGTAGAATCGTTAGAATAGAGCAAACCTTTTGCCGCTACCGCTTCAAGCTTGACTGCAGCAATTGCAGCTGATAATTTTTGTTTAGCTTCAACATCTTTAGCTTCCTTATCTGAGAAGTTTGAAGCAACTGTTGCCATTACTTCTGCTTCTGAAGTCAATTGAGTAAGAACTGTCTTAACATCATCTTGTGCTTTTTCTGTTTCAACTTTTTCTGATGTTTCTTTGTCAGTTTTTTCTTTAGTTGCTTCTTTTTTGTCAGCTTGTTCTTTATCCGATTTTTCTTTACTTGCTTCTTTATCAGATTTATCAGAGACTTCTTTTTCTACTACAGGTGTTGCTTCAGTTTTAACGTCTTCTTTAGGTTCAGCTTTTTCATCTGCTTTTACAGCATCAATCTTTAATTCTGGAAGTTCTTCAACAACAGGTGTTGTTAGAGCAGAGTCTGCATCCTTCTTATTTGTAGCTGCAAGATCAGAAGTAGCCGGATTTACTGGTAGAGTCTCATCAGCTTGTACTCCATTAGCACCTAAAACAAGTGCCGTTCCCAAAAGGACACTAGCAGCGCCAAAGCTATACTTACGAATAGAAAAGCGCTGGGCTCTTCTACCATGGTATTTTTCCATTCTTGAATACATGTTTTCTCCTTCTTATCTCAATCTAAAAGTTTTATGATTACATATAAATATATGTTGGTTTTTATAAAAACAACTCTACTATTTTATCATAAATAAAATTAACTTGTCCATAAATATGTCTCGTTTATACTCGATTCATTTATATTATTTTTGTGTCCTAGGTACAAAAAAATAATATTATCAAACTCTTCCTAAACATACTCAGATATATATTGCATAAAAATACAATATAGAGAACGATAAACTATCATCTCAAAAATAAATTTATACTATTTCTGAGATGTACTATTTGTAGCGGGTAAATCCCCTATAGATATAGCCGCTTTTCTTCAATCCACTATACAGTTGACAAAAAGCCAAAAAAAGAAGATGACGAATCATCTTCTTAAAAACTATGAGTTTTTAGTCTTCTTTTTTCTTGCGAGAAAGAAGTCCAAATCCACTAAGGGCTCCAAGAAGTCCAAGTGCTGCTAGGTGTACTGCACCCCAAAAGTTAGACAGAAAAAATCTAACTTTTGGGGTGTTTTATTATGAAATTGAGTTATGATGATAAAGTTCAGATCTATGAACTTAGAAAACAAGGATATAGCTTAGAGAAGCT
>NZ_JASHDW010000021.1:0-13323 GCF_047463435.1 Streptococcus mitis
TGTAGACTATATTGATTACTACAACAACAAACGAATTAAGGTAAAACTAAAAGGACTTAGCCCTGTACAATACAGAACTAAATCCTTTGCTTAAATTAATTGTCTAACTTTTTGGGGTCAGTACACCTTTTACTGTGATTTTTTTATTTACGGTTTGATACGGTGTAACATACGTGGGAATGGAATAGCTTCACGGATATGTTTTGTTCCTGCTGCGAAGGTCACCATACGTTCGATACCGATACCAAATCCTCCGTGTGGTACTGTACCGTATTTACGAAGGTCAAGGTAGAATTCGTACTCTGTGCGATCCATACCAAGTTCATCCATCTTAGTCACAAGGGCATCGTAGTCTTCCTCACGCATAGAACCACCGATGATTTCTCCATAGCCTTCTGGAGCGAGCAAGTCTGCACAAAGCACGCGCTCTGGATTTCCAGGAACTGGTTTCATGTAGAAGGCCTTGATAGCTGCTGGGTAGTTCATGACAAAAGTTGGCACACCAAAGTGGTTTGAGATCCAAGTTTCATGCGGTGAACCAAAATCATCACCATGCTCAAGATGTTCGTAGTCAGCGTCTTCATCATTTTCATGCTCTTGCAAGAGGTCAATAGCTTGATCGTAAGTGATGCGTTTGAATGGCTCTGCAATGTAGCGTTTCAAGAGCTCTATATCACGTTCCAATGTTTCCAAGGCTTGAGGTGCACGATCAAGAACACCTTGAAGAAGAGCTTTTACATAAGCTTCTTGCAAGTCAAGTGACTCATCGTGAGTCAAGTAGGAGTATTCTGCATCCATCATCCAGAACTCAGTCAAGTGACGGCGTGTTTTTGATTTTTCAGCACGGAATACTGGACCAAAGTCAAAGACACGACCAAGAGCCATAGCCCCTGCTTCTAGGTAAAGCTGACCTGATTGGCTCAAGTAGGCTGGCGTTCCGAAGTAGTCTGTTTCAAAGAGTTCTGTTGAATCTTCTGCCGCATTTCCTGAAAGGATTGGGCTATCAAACTTCATGAAACCGTTCTTGTCGAAGAACTCATAAGTTGCGTAGATGATAGCGTTACGAATTTGCATCACCGCTACTTGCTTACGAGAACGGAGCCACAAGTGACGATTGTCCATCAAGAAGTCTGTTCCGTGTTCTTTTGGTGTGATTGGGTAGTCTTGAGATTCACCGATCACTTCGATGTCTGTAATATCCAACTCATAGCCAAACTTAGAACGTTCGTCTTCTTTGACAATTCCTGTCACATAAACAGAAGTTTCTTGGCTCAAGCGTTTGATAACATCAAACTTCTCAAGTCCCACTTCTTCACCAAATTTTTCTACAAAGTTTGGTTTAAAGGCCACACCTTGGAAGAAGGCTGTTCCATCACGCAATTGCAAGAAAGCAATTTTTCCTTTTCCTGATTTGTTGGCAACCCAAGCGCCAATCGTCACTTCCTGACCAACATAGTCTTTTACATCAATAATCGTTACACGTTTTGTCATTATTTTTCCTTTTTCTTTTTTATTCTTTATGGCAAACCACTTCTATATTGTTCCCATCTGGGTCAATCACAAAAGCAGCGTAGTAAATCGGTTGCTCACTGCGATAACCAGGAGCCCCATTGTCTCGCCCACCTGCCTCTAAGCCAGCCTCATAACAAGCTTGAACCTCTTCCTTATTTTCTGCTAAGAAAGCAAAGTGAATAGGATCTTGTGTCCCCTGAGCCAGCCAAAAATCACCACCAGGATGAGGGCTATTTGGGGCAAGAAAACTGATTAGAGAAGTAGTCTTAAAAGCTAATTTATAGCCCAAAGGAGCGAGAAATCTCCTATAAAATCCTTCTGAAATTTGTAAATCCTTTACCTTAATTTCAAAATGATCAATCATTCTCACTCCCCATAAATTCTTTCAAGCGTTTAACTGCTTCTTTAAGCGTATCTAGGTCTGTCGCATAGCTGAGGCGCACATTTTCTGGCGCTCCGAATCCTGCTCCTGTGACCAAGGCAACTTCGGCTTCTTCTAGGATAGCAGTTGTAAATTCTGTCACATCCGTATAGCCTTTCATCTCCATGGCTTTTTTAACATTTGGGAAGAGATAGAAGGCACCTTGCGGTTTGACCACTTCAAATCCAGGCACCTCAGCAAGAAGGGGATAGATGGTGTTTAGTCGTTCCTCAAAAGCCTGACGCATGTTTTCTACAGTATCTTGCTCACCTGATAGAGCCTCAACTGCTGCATACTGAGCTACTGCTGACGGATTGGAGGTTGTTTGACCTGCAATCTTAGACATGGCAGCGATAATGTCTGTTTGACCGACGGCATAGCCAATCCGCCAACCTGTCATAGCATAGGTTTTAGACACACCATTGATGACCACTGTTTGCTTGCGAATCGCTTCTGATAGACTAGAAATCGGTGTGAACTCATGACCATTATAAACCAAGCGGCCATATATATCATCTGCTAGGATGAGAATGTCATTTTCTACAGCCCAGTTTCCGATTGCCAAGAGTTCCTCACGGGTGTAAATCATACCTGTCGGATTAGATGGTGAATTCAGCACCAAAACCTTGGTCTTGTCAGTGCGAGCCGCTTCTAACTGCTCTACAGTCACCTTAAAATGATTGTCTTCCTTAGCAGGAACAAAGACAGGAATCCCTTCAGCCATCTTGACCTGATCTCCATAGCTAACCCAGTATGGGGTTGGGATGATGACTTCATCACCTGGATTGACCACTGCCATAAAGAAGGTATAGAGAGAATATTTGGCTCCTGCAGCGACTGTCACTTGATTTGGCGCTACAGAATAGCCATAAAAGCGCTCAAAGTAGCTATTGACCGCGGCCTTAAGTTCTGGCAGACCTGAGGTTACTGTATAAAAAGAAGCACGCCCATCTCGAATCGATGCAATGGCGGCATCTTGGATATTTTTGGGAGTAGTGAAATCTGGCTCACCCAAGGTTAGAGACAAAATATCTCTTCCCTCAGCCTTCAGCGCTTTTGCACGGGCTCCAGCAGCCAAGGTCACACTCTCTTCCATTTCTAAAACACGGTTGGATAGTTTCATAGGCCCTCCTTATTGACCAATGCTCCTGTTTCAAAATCTACTAGATAAAAATCAGATCCTGACTTGACTTCCCAGATTGGCTTGTCTTGATAACGGCCAAAGGTAATCTTGTCAATCTCGCCAGCTCCTTTTTCCTTAGAAAGAGCTTCTGCTTTTTCTTGTGAAACACCCTGATTTAGCCGATAAACGTAAATCTTATGGTCATCTTTTCCAATCAGGACAGCAAGTGCTTCTTGTTTTTTATTACGACCAAGAACGCTATAATAAGATTCTAAGCCATTGTATAAGTCAACCTGATCAGCCTGCTCTAATCCTGCATACTGCTGAGCTAATTTTTCTCCTTCACTTTTAGCTGTTTGATATGGTTTCATACTCAGAAACACTAGATACAGAAAGGAAGCACTGATAACCACAAACAAAATCGTCATCCCTAGACCATACTGCCACAGTAGATTATTTTTTGCTTTGTTTTGTCTTTTTTTCACTCGTCTATTTTACCATCTATTAAGCTTTATTACAAGTGAATGCAAGAATACTCTTCGAAAACCTCTTCAAACCACGTCAGCTTCTCCTTGCCGTAGATATGGTTACTGACTTCGTCAGTTCTATCTGCAACCTCAAAGCTGTGCTTTGAGCAACCTGCGGCTAGCTTCCTAGTTTGCTCTTTGATTTTCATTGAGTATAAGAAACCAATTCTATTTCTCCCTTCAAAGCAAACCGATTTTTCTTGATTAAAACCGATCAAGAAAAGTAAAGACAGCTCCAAAATCAACCTATTAAAAAACCTGAGCTTGGCACTCAAGTTTTCGTAAGTTTTTTTTGATCTATGGAATCACTTTAGCATCCATTCTTTTAGCCATTTTTCCTAAAAAGATAGCTAATAAAAGGCTAATCATGACTAAAAAGAATCCTAGATAAAGAAATGTTACTACAAAGCCTAAATGGTCAATCAACCAGCCTGTCAGTGGGAAGAAGACAATCATACTCAGGCTAAACATCATAGAGTAGACACTCAGCATGGTTGCCCTTACTTCACTTGGGAGCCGCTCTTGCAAATCATTGTCAAAAATCGGCTGAAACAGAGCATATAGAGCATTACTAATCAAATAAATCAAAATATAGATTAGAGGTGTTCCAAAGTAGGACAACATATAGGTGACGCCAGTCAGCAGCACGAGGACAGGGAAAAGCTTCAAGGCAGCATATTTCTTTCCAATCTTACTCGCTAGATATACTGCGACGATATTTAAGAGACTACCAAGTAGCATAACTGCTGAAATTTGCCAACCACTTAAATCTGGTAACTGATTTTGATAGTAAAAATAAAACATGCACATGAGTACTCCGACAATCTGAGACAAAATCATCCAGTTGAAGAGCATGGGATTTCGCTTCAACTCATCCTTAACAGTCCAAATAATCTGTTTCATGGTCACACTATCAGCTTTTTCTAGCTTGACACTAGGTTCTTTCAGCATCCAAATCAGGAAAAGAACTATGATAGAAGTGGCAATCATGATATAGTAGGTCAGGTGCAATTGACCATGGACAAAAAATCCTGCCAACACTGTCCCCAAAGATCGAGTTCCTTCTGCTACTCCTGACATAAAACTTGAAATGGATAGATAGCGCTCCTTCAGTCCAGCATCCACGGCTGAATCATAAACCATTGCTGCGCTTGTTCCTGAATCAAAATTATAAGACAAGGCACTCACCGCCATAGCTAGGGCATAAATCCAAAAATTTCCCTGCCCAGCCAACATAAGAATAGAAGACACAATCCCTGCTATTCGACTTAAATAAAGATTGGTCTTATAGGAATAACGGTCAGCTAACATACCAGATGGAATTTCACAGAGAAGACTGGTCGTATGAAAAATACTCTCCAAAAGTCCAATCTGCCAAAGAGACATTCCATTTTGACTGAGAAAGAGAATCCAAAAACTGGTAATCCCTAAAAATGCAAAAAACTCAACCCCGGCCATCAGGCCAATATTCTTCCGATAATTTCTTATTAACATCTTTTCTCCTTTAACAAGTGTATTATTATTTCTTTTGTCCGTCACTTGTTAATCTGTGCCTTACATGATCTCCACCCCTTTTTAGAAGCATTCTTCAATGCCATTATTATTCCTTTAATTATTTATGAAATGATACCGGAAAATAGCCGTTCTGCGGTTTCTATTGCGAGTTTTCTTGTTTATTTTAGCACTTATGTCATCATATTACAAGAGAATATAGGAATGCTCTGCGAAAACCAAATGCATTTCAGTCGCAAGTGACTAGAGTTTCTGTAATTTTATCGTTTTCAAATTAACTCTGAGCAAATTTCTTGCAAGTCCTTTTGTTTTGTTGTAATATATTTTATGACAACGAGAGGCTTCTCGGAAATTTAAGAAAAAGGAGACACATCATGTCTAAAAAAGTATTATTTATCGTCGGATCACTACGTCAAGGTTCTTTCAACCACCAAATGGCTCTCGAAGCTGAGAAAGCACTTGCTGGTAAAGCAGAAGTTAGCTACCTCGATTATTCAGCCCTTCCTCTCTTTAGCCAAGATTTGGAAGTTCCAACACATCCAGCTGTAGCTACTGCTCGTGAAGCAGTTCTCGCTGCGGATGCTATCTGGATCTTCTCTCCAGTCTACAACTTCTCTATCCCTGGAACAGTGAAAAACTTGCTTGACTGGCTATCTCGTGCCCTTGACTTGTCTGATACACGTGGCGCTTCTGCTCTTCAAGACAAGTTTGTCACCGTATCATCTGTAGCCAATGCAGGTCACGATCAACTTTTCGCTATTTACAAGGACCTCTTGCCATTTATCCGTACACAAGTAGTTGGTGATTTCACTGCTGCACGTGTCAATGACTCTGCTTGGGTAGACGGAAAATTGGTTCTTGAAGAATCAGTCCTAAATTCACTTGAAAAACAAGCTCAAGACTTGATCGCAGCGATCTAGTAAAAAATAGAAAATTTTAAGAAGTCTTTAATATAAAAATGAGTAACTTTTGATGTAAAGTTGCTCATTTTTTGTGCTATTTAGTACTATCCTACTTGTTAAATCTGTATTGACACTTTTTTATTTAGCGATGTCTTCTAGCATGACCACGAGTTCCTGGTCCAGTTCTAATTGGTTTAACTTGTTTACCTGGACGTGAAGGAACATGGTGTACTGGTCCATGATGAGGTCTCGTTAAATGCGGTTTAGGCTGAACACTTGGTTTTGGATGAGTAACAATTACGTTTGGTTTTGTAACCACTCCGACCACATGAGTATGGCTAGTAGTGCCAGTATGAATGACACTTGTCACCTCTGAATGAGTTTCGGTTTCATTTGTTGTGATAGTGACAATTGGTGTTGTTGGACCCGCTGTTGCTGCATTTGAGGTAACAGTGGTTGTCGTTGTAGTTGTAGTCGTAGCCGTTCCACCAGGAACAGGTTTTGTTTCTGTTTTCTTATTAACAGATGTTTGTGAAGAAAAATCTGTTGGTTTAATTGCAGCCAAGGCTTCAGCTGGAGTTAAGCTAGGTTTTGAATCAGTAGTCGCTACCGGTTTTGGTTGAACTACAGGTGTTGGTGTAGCTGGAGTAGATACTGCCGGTTTAACCGGTGTTACCGGTGCTGGTGCTACTGGTTTTACTGGAGCAACTGGTTGTGGTGTGGCAACAGGCGCTGGAGTTGCTGGTGTCGAAACTACTGGTTTGACTGGTGTTAATGGTGCTACCGGTTTTGGTTGAACTACAGGTGCTGGCTTAGCCGGAGTTGACACTGCTGGTTTAACCGGTGTTACTGGTTTGACCGGTACAACAGGTTTTGTAACAATTGGTGATGATGCAACAACTGGATTCGGAACGTTCAAAACTGGTTTGATAGAAATTCCATTACCTAGACTAGAAGGAGTTGCTGCAATAGTTGTTACTCCTTGTGGAGTGACATTTGGTTTATGAACAGTCGTATCCACTGACGCTACTGGTTTATCATCAATTCTTGTGATTTTCCAATTATCATAAATAACTGCACCAGTAACGAGGTTAACTCTCGCTACTCTTTCAAAAACTACAGAACGAACTACATCTTTGAAAGCTTGTTTACCATCTTTTTGGTATTTGTAGTGAATCGTCTGCTTGGTCATTTTTCTCAGTGTATCTAAGTTTTCAACCGATTTAGGCCAAACAGGTGTCAATGCGTCTCCTACTACTAATGGATTTCCAGCAATTGGTTTAGGATCATCTGCTGTGACAGTCACAACTTTTTCGATTAATTGAACTGAGAATACTTGATCAGTTTGTTTTTCACTGTCAAAGCGTTTATCATTAGCATTTGCAAAACCATCATGTACTAATTCATATCCTTGTTTTAGGTATTGATTAATACGATTTTTTGAATTATAAGCAATTGTTTCACCTGGAAGACCAACAACACTGTCCACATTTCCTAAAACCTTAGGACTTGTTTCTGTTTGATTAAGGTATTTAACATACGCCTTTTGTTGAGCAACATAATCATAAACAACATGGATATCAGCCTGTGTCAAATGTCCCTTACTATTAGCAGGTGTTTGCGACAAGACATATACCACACCATCTTTTTCGAAACGCTCAGGAACTTTAGCAGTCACATCATAGTTATTTCCCAATAAGTTAATGAGATTTGAACTCTTATCATGTGGTGTATTGAATGTTTCTAAAATAGCTTGACTTGTTTTATCACGATATTGAATATCAACTTTACCAAATTTAGCTTCTTCGTACACAGCTACCACGTTAGCTTGAGCTCGTGTAATCGTACCAGATGTCTTCGTATTGCTATAAAAACGATCATTTTGTGCGTACTCTTTGAAGACATAATATTTACCATTTGGTGAATGTAATAGATAAGGTGCTGTGATAGATGTTGTTTGAATTCCTTTGTTTTCTTGAACTTCTGTCTCAGTTGTATTTCTCTCCAAAGTAGCTACATAGCTAGTATCAATTTTGGTAGATGGTCTTACAGTAGTGAATTTATCTTGAAGTATACCTCCATTTTCCACCGCTGCAATGGCAGGAAGAAGCATTTTCCCTTGAGTATCAACGAAGCGAACAGCTACATCTCCATATACAAGGCGTCCATCTGTTCTTACCATATCTGGGTTGGCAATTTTCCAGTCAGAGTCAGCAGCTTGTTCGTATTGGTCTGTAAGATTTTTACCTTTGGCATCAACAACTGTCAATGTCCCTGGAACATTTGATTTAAAACCATTTCTAGCTTCATTCAGATAATTAACTGTGTGACTTGTCGGAACACGGTCAACTCCAAAGTCTTTTGTACGTAATACATAGGTTCTTCCAGCCAACATCTTTCCAGAAACGAGTTCAAAGGTTAATTCATTATCAGCAGCCTTAAGAATCTTAAATTTTGCATGTTGACCTGGTTCTTCACGAGGCGCCTCCAAAATAACATTATGACGATTTACCCTTGTTCTTGATGTATCAGGGCTAGTATTTATCATTTCGACATTGTGGGCACCACGTTCAACAAATTCACCGACAGTAGCAAACTTATTGAATTCTGTATCATTGATACGAACGGTGAAACGGGTCCCTGCACTAAAGTTTGATTTCCATGTTCCGATACGAAGAGTGCTGTTATATGTTTTGATACTACCATCATCATCCAACATAACATCACCTGTGAAGTTAGCTGTAGCTGGTGTATCATAAACTTTAGGTGCTCCTATATCTGTTTTAATCACAGTGTAATTCTTAGTGACTACATTTTGACCATTAACTGAAATAACACCAGTTACAGACTTATCCACGTTCACTCGAGGATAACGAATTCCACCTCTGTATTGAAGTTCAAAAGTAACATCATCTAAGCGTTCAATTTCGTCAGTAAAACGGTATGTTGCTTCAATATGACTCCCTTTGTCAACTAAATCCCATGATTCTTTTGTGTCCAAAGCAACGTCACGATCTCCACGTGAAGCCCAGTATGAAAGGCTTCCAGCTTTGGCATTATCATTTTTCTGAACCAGACTCACTCGTTCTGCAAATACTTTACCTTCAGCAACCAATTTTTGAGGAAGATTATTGTCTTGCGGTAATTCCTTCAAACCAATTGTGAAGATATCCCCCTTATGATAGGCACCATTTTTAAATTTTAATTGGAAACGATAATCAGCAATACCTGTTGAAGTCACACGATCCGCCATATCGATTGTACCACTGGCAATAATATTTCCATTATCGATAGCTACATCTTGTGTTTGAGTTGGCGATAGACTAGCGCTAATTTTCTTGCCGTGTCCTGCACGTTGCAACTCAGTATATACTGTTTCAATAGCTGAATACAGTTGGTTTAATTGAGTCTTAAGATTTTCTGCACTAACATATGAATCTTTCAACAAGGATTTTGATTGTGAAATCTGAATTGTTGCTGCCTTAACAGCTTCTTGAACCAAGGCTTTTTCTTCAACTTTACGATCTGCTTCTTGAGCATAACGAACAGCAACTTGATTTAAAACTTCTGCTTCTGATACAACCTGTTCCAAGGTAGTTTTTTCGACTGATTTTTCTTCCTTTACCTTCTCACTTGAAGCAGGTGAAGTATTTTTTTCTTCGCTGGGTTTTACATCTTTAAAAATTAATTCTTTTGAGTCAGAATTTTTTGTCTCAGCTGCCACTTTAGACTCTGCTTCCTTCTTTAGAAGGGCATTGACATCTAATTCTTCTTTTTCCAAAACTGGAGCTTGAAGAGTTGAAGATAATTCTGCTATTTTTTCCTCAGATTTCTCTTGCTTGGTCTCTTCTGGTTTTTCAGAGACTTTTTGCTCTTCTTTTTCAGTGCGATGTGAATCTACTTTCTGTTCATCTGCACTCACATTTGAATAAGTACCAAAAACCATCAAGGCAGCTACAGCAACAGATACTGCACCAAAACTTGATTTTCTAATGGAATACTTGTTTACCTTATTCATTTGATTCCGTTTTACTCTTGAATACATATATTTTCTCTCTAACTTTTTATGATAAAAAAGAGAGTGGAATTGATGCTGTATTGACATACATTCTCACTCCCTAAAACACTACACTTCCAATATTTTGTTGTCTAGAGTTTTATTTTGATTTTATTCATCTCGTTTTGCTTTTCCAACTAAACTGAATCCAGCAAATAGGCCAAGTACTCCTAGAACTTGAGCCATACCAGAAGAGTGACCCGCAGTTTTTGGAAGTTCTTTTTCCTCCTCTTTTGGAGCTGAGTTTGGAGTTGGAACTGCTGATGGCACTTTTGGAGCTGGGGTCGAGGTTGGAACTGGAGTTGGCGTAACTTGTGGAGTTGGGGTTGGAGTCGGAATTGGAGTTGGGGTCGGTACCGGGGTTGGAGTTGGAACCGGAGTTGGGGTCGGTACTGGATCCGGCGTAACTTGTGGGGTTGGGGTCGGAGTCGGAATTGGAGTTGGCGTAACTTGTGGAATTGGTTGAATATTTCTATACGTTACAGTTACAACTTGATTTTCAGTTTCTGCTGTAATTCCTTGAACCGCAACCACTTTAGCAAGATCAGGATTATATCCTGCAATACTTGGAGATACCACTTCGTCAAAACTTGTCACTCCATCTTCAGAAACCCAAGATGTACTTGTAGTCTTACCTGTTACATTATCAATACTTAACATACGTGAAAAGCTTACTTGATCATGGTGATCTTCACTTGCTTTTGTACCATCTTCAAATACATAATGAATCGTTCTTTCCACAAGTTTTGGAGTATCTTTTTTAACAGTGATCTTATGTTTCAATAGGACTGTATATTCTTGAACTTTTGTTTCATCTGTATCAAAAGTTGCATCCGCAGGGAAACCATCTTCCTGTAATAAGTACCCTTTTTCAAGCAACGATTTCAAAACAGTTTCTGTCGTATAGGCAATCTTTTCTCCTGATTTACCAGTAATATTGTCTGTATGAACGACTTCATTCTTGTTATCAACATCTATGTAACGAACAACTGCAACTTGTTCTGTCTTGACGTAAGTTACTTTTGTATCTTCACCTGGATTTTCAGGTGTAACACTTGTACGCTCTGGTTTGTAGCCTACAATTTCAGGTACTGCTGTTTCTCCAGCTTTACGAGGATCATTTGCATCATTCAGGTATTGTGGTTGAGGAGCATTTGCAATTACATTTCCAGAAGCATCTACTGGAATGATTTTACCCAAAACTTTATATGTAACTGTATCTGTTGCTTTTGGTAAATCTGGCGTAACTGTCTTAGCACCAGCTTCTGCTTTATCAGCGAAATACCCTATCACAACTGGTACTTTAACTGTTCCATAGGTATGGTCCTTATTTTCCCAAGTTGTTTCTTTAGTCGCTTCATTATATGATCCCTTGAAGACAAAATCATTTTGCACATTATCTTTAGGAGTTGCAGAACCTGCCCCAGTAAAGTTTACAGTTTGTTCAGTTTCCTTAGTTAATGAATCAATAATTTCGTTATATGTTACAAAGGTATCTTTTCCGATGCGATCAGGATCAGATTCGTCATTTGGATCAACTGTTCTATCCGTTATGCTATATCCCCAGACATTTGGTTGTTCTTTATGGAAAGCATAAAAATGTGGTGCATCTGGTATCTTTGTAATGCCTGCTCTAGTAGCGTCATTAGGATCGTTATCATAATACTTATATAGTGCATCGTCAATATTTTTAACGACCTCACCTTCGGCATTTATATATTGACCTTTTTCATTAACTGCAACAATGCGTCCCATTTCTTTCAAGTCAACATTAACTTCTGTATCTTGAGGAGAATTTGGATTAACCTCCATCGTCCCTACTTTATTCACAGTAGCATAGTATTTTGGTGTAATAGGAGTTCGTACAGCTTTGAAGACAGCATTAACAGATGAATCCGCTTCTGAATTATTTGAAGTAGTTGATTCCGCTACAGCAGCACGTTTACCTCTTGATGAACGGCGTACAGAACGCTCACCATTTTCAGTCACAGTTAAGCCTACTGGAGACACTTGAGAATTATTAACTTGTGTAGCTAAAAGATTCTCTGAAACTGGAGCTACTTCTGACAAAGCTCGTCTGCTTCTAGATGATCTAGCAACTCTTGATTCACCATTATTCGTAACTGATGGTTGAGATGCTACTGGAGCTACAACATCTTGGTTCTTAATTCCAGTAATCTTCCATTGTTCATAATGGATATCACCAGATACCAAATTCACAAGAGCATTTCTTTCATAGCTGATATGTTGATCAATTGTTCCATATGCAGCTTTTCCATTTTTAAGGTAACGGAAGTTAATACGGCGACTTATTGTTTGAGTCAATTTCTCCATTCTCTCAACAGTGCCTGGCCAATTTGGTGTATTTGGTTGTCCCGGATTGACTGGGGTGTTGGGTTGCGGTTTAGGATCTTTCGGTGTTACACGTTCGATACGTTCTGAAAGGGTTACAGTGTAGACTTGGTCACGTGCTGTATCGTAGTCATAAACCTTCGCACCACCTGATGTGAATTCATCGCTGACAAGGTTATAGCCTTGTTTCTTGAATTCTGTGATTTGACTTGTTGTGCTGTAGGCAATGGCTTCACCTGACTTACCTGTCACTTCATCTGTTGTGAGAACACGGTTACCGTTAGTGCTTACATAACGGATAACAGCTTTTTGGGCATCCTTACGATAAGTGACTGTTTCAACACGGTCTTGGTCTTTAGCTTGAACTCCACTTACAGCTGGGATTTCTGATTTATCCGCTGTGTAACCTGCGATAGTTGGAGATACCACTTTATCAAACGTATCATCATTAGTTGTCCAGTCTTGGAAGAAAATTTGACCAGTCACTAGGTTAATACGACTCCAACGTTTAAAGTTCAGTGTTTCAACCACATCATCCTTAGCCTTGCTTCCATCTTCGTAAACGTAATGGATGGTACGGCTAACACTTTCCTTGTTATCCAAATCATGGACACTAGCTGGCCAACGTGGGCTATCTGGTTGTCCTGGATTGACTGGGGTGTTTGGTTGTGGAGTTGGGTTATCTGGGTTAACTGGTTCAACACGTTCTGAAAGGGTTACAGTGTAGACTTGGTCACGTGCTGTATCGTAGTCATAAACCTTCGCACCACCTGATGTGAATTCATCGCTGACAAGGTTGTAGCCTTGTTTCTTGAATTCTGTGATTTGACTTGTTGTGCTGTAGGCAATGGCTTCACCTGACTTACCTGTCACTTCATCTGTTGTGAGAACACGGTTACCGTTGGTACTTACATAAC
>NZ_JASHDW010000022.1:0-12130 GCF_047463435.1 Streptococcus mitis
GGTTTTCGGAACTTTGAAAACTTCAAAAAACGGATTTTTATCGCTCTCAATATCAAAAAAGAAAGGACGAAATGTGTCCTTTCTCGATCTTAGCTTTTCTTCAACCCACTACAGTTGACAAAGAGCCTAAAAAACTAGGAGAAGAATCTCCTAGTCTTTTTTATATATTGGTATTATACCAACTCACCATTTCCGTTTACAGTGTAGCCGTCAGGAGTAGTTGTGTTTACAAGTAATGCACCTGAACCACTTAGGTAGTACCAGTGGCTACCTACATATTTCCAACCAGTTTGCATTGCACCTGAACCATCTAGGTAGTACCATTGACCACCTACATATTTCCAGCCTTTTTGCATTGCGCCTGAACCATCTAGGTAGTACCAAGTTCCGTTGTCTTTAATCCAACCAGTTTGCATTACACCTTCAGCGTTCAAGTAGTACCAAGTACCATTATCTTTAAGCCATCCAGTTGCTTTAGCACCATCTTCTTTGAAGAAGACCCATTTGCCATTTGTTTTAACCCAGCCTTTACCTGCTTGATTAACTAAATCTTCATTAACACGAGTATTGTTTGGTTTATTATCTTCTACTCCATTAACATCGTTATAATATTTCCCTTCTGCCATTGCAGTAGCACGATATTGTTCTTGCAATTTTTGAACGTAACGATTTTTTACTGTACTATAGATATCTTCAAATGTTTGATTTGATTTTACTTTTGCTGCTACAATGTTTGCTTCTAAAGCTGCTTTTTTCTCAGAAAAATCATGTCCTGAATAACCTGAATTTAAGAAATCTTGTAATGCTTTCTCTGCATCTGCTAATGATTTGTTACCTTGTTCTTTAAATTGGCGCTCAGCGTCAGTACGAATTTCAGAATCATGGAAGGCTACTTGGCGGTTAGCTTCTTCAGCAATATCACGTTCAGAAACATATTTCTTTTGAAGCAATTGGTTAGTTGAAGCTGGGTTTTCACTATTTGCCAAAACAGGTGCAACTGTAAATACAGCAAGTGCTGCTGCGCTTGTCAATAAAACTTTTTTCATCGTTTTATCTCCTTTGTTTTTCTTTAAAATATTTTTTCGTAAGAATATCTTACTACCATACAGTATATAAATATTTGCAGGATTTGTCAAGGGTTTTCTTCTATTTTTTAAAGTTTTTACCCATTTTTAGAAAAAAAGGTGAAAAAAACATTTTTGTGAGAAAAAACACCCGTCAAATTTGCATTTTTCAAGTGAGAATCTCACAAATTTATCATCCTTGAGTAAAATCATTCATATCTAATCCACATAGACAGTTGGACAGAACTCACGTCTATGGTATTATCTTATAAACACCTCTAAATGGCAAGTAAAAATGGCAAGTTTTTTGATAAGAACTTGCCATTTCATCAACTTTTTACTATTTAAAATGTGACCTTATAGCAAAGCCTCAAACTCAGCGACGGTCATGCCCAGTTGCTGGCTAGCAATCTCGGAAGTCAGAAGACCTTGGCGAACCATATCTAAGAAGGCAAAAAGTTTCCCTTCTTCCCTTCCTTCAACTTTCCCACGCTCCAGCCCCTGTTCAATACCCTCTGCACGGCCACGTTCTAATCCTTTTTCTTCAGCTTGTTCCAAGGCATAGTCCTGTGCTAACAAGGCTTGTTCTTCTCGCATACGTAGTTGACTAAACATTTTCCTGTCCTCCTCGGACCAGCTCTTATAGTCCAGCAGTTGGTCTGCCTGGCTAATGGCTCGCTCGGGTTCCTGAGTAAAGGATTTGTTCCCGAAAAACTCCAACCATGGTTTGCGAACCTTATCTTTACTGGTTTCTCTGTATTTTTTTAGTTCCAAGAAAGCCATTACTTGTGGTTGTCTTATAAGAGTGCCTCAAACTCAGCAACGGTCATGCCCAACTGCTGGCTGGCAACCTCGGAACTCAGAAGACCTTGGCGAACTAGATTTGCTAACATAGCGAAACTACCTTCAGCTTTCCCACGCTCCAGTCCCTGTTCAAGACCTTCTTCTCGCCCCTTTTCAATCCCCTCAGCTCGACCACGTTCTAAACCTTGTTCAATACCTTCTGCCCTAGCAGTTTCCAAGGCATAGTCCTGTGCTAACAAGGCTTGTTCTTCACGCATACGTAGTTGACTAAACATTTTCCTGTCCTCCTCGGACCAGCTCTTATAGTCTAGCAGTTGGTCTGCTTGGCTGATGGCTCGCTCGGGTTGTTGGGTAAAGGGCTTGTTACCAAAAAACTCCAACCACGGCTTGCGAACCTTATCTTTGCTGGTTTCTCTGTATTTTTTTAATTCCAAGAATGCCATCTTTACCAGATGGTTTTCTTGACCATTGTTTGTGATAGTTAAGACTTCACCTGTAGTGTCCTCTCGCATACTAAAGCTATGGAAAGCTTGATCATCTTGGAAGTAGTTACTATCTACAATTGCGATAGCGTATACTGGTGCGATGTGTTTGTAACTCTGGTGTGTATCACCTTCTCGTTGACGAATTTTTTCTAGGTTTTGATTGACCTGACTGCATAGGTAAGCCCACAGGCGATTGATGAAAAAATTCTGATGATGCACCTGAATCTCAATGATTACCTGAGTGCCATTATCCAACTCCGCCAAGACGTCTATACTGGTATAGAAATCCTGCGCCGAGTACGGCAGGGAAGGCAAGACATGAATATTGCTCCCCTCCAAAATGGTTACATTTTTGGCTGGTAAGTCCAGCATATCGCGGATAAATTGACAAGTGATTTCTGGATTACTAAAAATCTTCTTAGCAACCAAGTCGTTGGTTGGGCTGATGCCCGGATGTCTTAGAATCATCCTTTTCCTCCTTTTATTATACCATAGTCTTATACTCAATGAAAATCAAAGAGCAAACTAGGAAACTAGCCACAGGCTGTACTTGAGTACGGCAAGGCGACGTTGACGTGGTTTGAATTTGATTTTCGAAGAGTATTAAATCTAGTTTTACTAGATTCACTGACTCTATCTATTTATTCGCAAAATAGACGAAAAAAACCTGAGAATCATCTCAGGCTTGGTCATTAAATCTTTTTCTCAATACTGAAAAGTGGAGAAAGTGGGCGTTTTTCATGGATACGTACGATAGCATCACCTAGGAGATGAGCGATTGAAATCTGCTCAATCTTATCAATCAAACGCTCTTCTGGCAGATAGATGGTATCCAAAACAACCAATTTCTTAATAGCTGATTTTTGGATATTGTCCATAGCAGGACCAGAAAGAACTGGGTGCGTACAGCTTGCATAGACTTCAACAGCACCAGCTTCTGCAAGAGCATCTGCCGCATGACAAATCGTTCCAGCAGTATCAATCATATCATCAATCAAGATACAAGTCTTGCCTTCGACCTTACCGATGATGTTCATGACTTCACTAGTATTCATCTTATCAACGCTACGACGTTTATCGATGATAGCGATAGATGTTTTCAAAAACTCAGCCAACTTACGAGCACGAGTCACCCCTCCATGGTCTGGACTGACAACCACATAGTCAGAACCAACCATGCCACGACGCTCAAAATAATCCGCAATCAGAGGAGCCCCCATCAAGTGATCCACAGGAATATCAAAGAATCCTTGAATCTGCGCAGCATGCAAGTCGATGGTCAATAAACGATCCACTCCAGCTACTTCAAGCATATTTGCGACAAGTTTTGAAGTGATTGGCTCACGCGCTCTCGCCTTTCTATCCTGACGTGCATACCCATAGTAAGGCATGACAACATTGACAGATTCTGCACTCGCACGCTTCAAAGCATCCACCATAATCAAAATTTCAAGCAGATTGTCATTTACAGGCGAACTAGTTGATTGTAGGATAAAAACGTGTTTCCCACGGATTGATTCTTCGATGTTGACCTGAATCTCTCCATCTGAAAATTGGCGAACACTTGATTTCCCCAGCTCTATCCCAATCTCCTGCGCCACACGTTCTGCCAATTCTTTATTAGAAGAAAGGGCAAACAGCTTTAAATCAGAAAAAGACATGATTTCCTCCGGTATATATGTATCGCTTGTGCTTTTCACAAGATTTTCCATCTACCATTGTAGCGCTTTTTACACTATTTTTCAATCAAAAATAAAAGAAGGGCACCATATTTGTACCCTTGCATCATTCTTTTAAAAAATATTCTAGTTCATCAACTCATTGTGCTTCTCAACAAAGCGATAAGCCTGATAAAAACCATAGAGAGCAATAGCCGTAACCACTGGAATCGCTAAGGGTAACTCTGTCTCTAATTCTACAAAAGGAGAGTTAAACAAGAAGTGAGTTCCCAAGGCTAAACCTAGGAAAATAAGCCCCTCTTTCTTGCCAACCTTCTGCCCTTTATAAGCTCTGTAAAGCAAGTAAACACCTACTACAGCCAGACCTGAAAAAGTCCAGTGAGAGGCAATTCCTGAGATGATACGCTCTAAAATTCTCGAAATAGTAAAGTCAAAGCCCTCTGGCAAATCCGTACGAATATAGCCAATATCCTCAATCATTTGAAATCCCAAACCAGAAGCAATTCCAAGTAAAAACAAAGATTTTAATTTTCGTACAGGAATCAAAGCCAAAACAAAGACAAGTGGCAATAATTTAAGCGGTTCTTCTACCAAAGGAGCCACAATCGCACTTTCAAAGGCATTTAAAAATGCACTATCTGGGAAAAGAATACCCAGTAAATCATGGATATAGGTATTAGCAAAGCTAGACAGCCAACCTGAAAGGAACATCCCACCCAATAAAGACAAAATCAAGGCCTTCTTTGGTAATTCCCATTTTTTCCCAATACAGAAAAGGAAATAAAGAGCCGGAATCATGTAAAAGAGAGCTAGAAAGATAGAAACTCCCATTAGTCCATATTCCGCACCTGACATCGAACCATCCGTATAGTAGATAGTCTCATACTGCAAACCAATACATAGCAATAAGATAAAAATAAATAAAATACTGTTTTTCTTCATACACTTTCTTTCTAAATGAAGTATTTATAATTCTACGACTGTCATACTTCCTGTATCCACATCGTAAATGGCACCAGAGATAATAACATCGTCTGGTATTAGGGGAGACTCGATAAGGAGTTGCATATCCTCGCGTACACTCTCCTCTATATCTTGGAAGGGCAAGAAGTCCTGGTCTGACACATCGACACCCAATTCTTCCTTCAAATACTCCTGAAAAGAGCCATTTTCAAAGGTCTGAGCACCACAGTCTGTATGGTGCAACACCACAATCTCTCTTGTCCCCATTTGTTGCTGGGAAATAACTAGCGAACGAATCATGTCCTCAGTCACTCGACCTCCTGCATTCCGCAAGATATGAGCATCCCCAAGTGCCAAACCTAGGGCTTGCGCAACGTGCAGACGAGAGTCCATACAGGTCACAATAGCCACTCTTGTTTTGGGTTTAAGTGGCAGATTTAACTGCCCATGTAGGGCAACATAAGCCTGATTGGCTTGCATAAACTGTTCAAAATACGACACGATTCCCTCCTCGAAAATTTGATAGTCAAATATTTCTCCTATCTTATCATTTTTAAAAGGATTTGTCACGGATTATGCAAAGACCTTTTTCAAAACCTCCTGAATCGTTGTCACGCCAATGACCTGAATTTCCTTTGGTGGAGTGATTCCTGTCAAGGAATTCTTAGGTACATAAATCTTAGTAAATCCCAGTTTAGCAGCTTCATTGATGCGTTGTTCGATACGATTCACACGCCGAATCTCTCCTGTCAAGCCCAGTTCTCCCACAAAACATTCCTGAGGATTAGTTGGCTTGTCTTTATAGCTCGAAGCAATGGCAACTGCAACGGCCAAGTCAATGGCAGGTTCATCCAATTTGACACCGCCAGCAGATTTGAGATAGGCATCCTGATTTTGCAAGAGAAGACCTGCCCGTTTTTCCAAAACAGCCATAATCAAGCTAGCACGATTAAAATCAAGTCCTGTCGTAGTACGCTTGGCATTTCCAAACATGGTCGGTGTTACCAAAGCCTGAACCTCCGCCAAAATCGGACGCGTCCCTTCCATCGTCACAACGATTGATGAACCAGTTGCTCCATCCAAACGCTCTTCTAAGAAAACTTGACTCGGATTGAGAACCTCAACCAAACCGCCCGACTGCATCTCAAAAATCCCAATCTCATTAGTGGAGCCAAAACGGTTTTTGACCGCTCTTAAAATACGGAAGGTATGGTGGCGCTCCCCTTCAAAGTAAAGCACCGTATCCACCATATGCTCCAACATACGAGGCCCAGCTAATGTTCCTTCCTTGGTCACATGACCTACGATAAAGATAGCAATGTTATTGGTCTTGGCCAGTTGCATGAGCTCAGCTGTCACCTCACGTACCTGAGAAACAGACCCCTGTACCCCTGAAATCTCAGGAGACATAATGGTCTGGATAGAGTCAATAATGAGGAAGTTTGGCTGGATTCTTTCTACCTCAGCTCGAACACTCTGCATATTGGTCTCTGCATAGAGATAAAACTCGCTATCAATATCACCCAAACGCTCTGCACGTAGTTTAATCTGCTGGGCAGACTCCTCCCCACTGACGTAGAGAACCGTTCCCACTTGGGACAACTGGGTTGAGACTTGTAGTAGAAGCGTTGATTTCCCGATTCCAGGATCCCCACCAATGAGGACAAGACTTCCCGGTACCACTCCGCCTCCAAGTACACGGTTGAATTCCTCCATCTCTGTCTTAGTTCGATTGACGTTGATTGAAGTCACCTCAGCCAGTTTCATAGGCTTGGTTTTCTCCCCTGTCAAGGACACACGCGCATTCTTTACCTCGGCAACCTCAACCTCTTCTACAAAAGAAGACCAAGACCCACAGTTGGGGCAACGCCCCAGATATTTAGGGGAATTATACCCACAATTTTGACATACAAATGTCGCTTTTTTCTTTGCGATGATAAACCTCTTTCTATATCTCTAACTCACACTCAATCACTTGGCAAAAATCAATCTTCTCATTTGGCACAAACTGACGCATGAGCATGTTGTGAGTTACCACTATCACGGTCTGGTAATCTCGATACTTAGCCATGCATTCTAGAAAACGAGACTTCATCTTCGCAGCTGTCTCATATTGAATAGGACTATTAGGAAGTAACTCCCCCTTATTTTCTAGAAACATAGCACGAGCTTTTTCAAAATTATCTGTACCACTTTCATAGACCTGCCATTCATGTAACAAAGGCTCTACTCTTAAAAGAAGATCCGTAGCACAAACCACATAAGAAGCCGTTTCTAAAGCTCTTGTGACTGCAGAAGATATGATTATTTCAGCTGAAGAGAATAAAGGATTGGTGCTCAGTTCCTGAGCCTGCTGCCGTCCCTTCTCAGATAAGGGTGCCAAATCTATCCCAAATCCCGTATAAGAACGCTTCTCTAACTCACGGTAATCTGGCTCCCCGTGACGCACAAAGATAATCTTCATCCTAGTGCCCTGTCGATCCAAATCCACCAGTTCGAACGCCATCAGCCGCATCTCCATCTGCAATTAAGAAAGGAGCAAAGACAGCCTGGACCACACGTTCCCCAACTTCAAGAACAACCTCTTGGTCTGTGATATTCTTCATCTGAGCAAAAATATGCCCTTCATTCCCAGGATTTCCATAATAATCCCCATCAATAACCCCAACTGAGTTAATTAAAACCAAGCCCTTCTTACGAGGGTTTGAAGAACGATCATAAAGGTAGAGAACCTCAGTCGGTTGCATATAAGCCTTAACTCCTGTCGGAACCAATACAATCTCTCCTGGGGCAATAACCGTACGCACAGCAACCTTTAAGTCGTAACCAGCCGCATGCGCTGTCTCACGCTTTGGCAATAAATTTTCATCTGTAAAACTAGAAACCAATTCAAAACCACGAATTTTCATCATCTTCTCTTTTCTATTATCATTTATTCTAGATTATTCTATCTTATTTATTCGGAAAAAGCACGAAAAAAAGAGCACACAATTCAAATCGCTTAGGGCTGCTGGATTCCTCCCCTGACCCGCTTCACGCAGAACTGTTGCTCCATTATTTATTATATCACATTCCTGTTCATTTTAAAAGCAAAATTATTTTTTCCGTCTATTTCTAAAAAAATCCTGCATGATAGCTGCGCATTCATCTTCCAAAATTCCCGTTTCAACCTCCACACGATGATTGAGACGCTCATCTGTCAAGATATCGTACAAACTCCCAGCAGCGCCAAATTTCTGATTTTTAGCCCCATAGACCACGTTTGGAATACGGGCAAGTCCGATCGCCCCACTACACATGACACAAGGCTCAATGGTCACAAAAAGCGTGCAATCCAGCAAGCGCCAACTTTCTTCACTCAAGTTCGCATTCTCGATGGCCATAATTTCCGCATGCATAACCGCTCGTTGCAACTCCTCACGCGCATTATGCCCACGACCAATGATTTCTCCGTCCTTGACAATCACACAACCAATTGGAATTTCATCGTGTTCAAGAGCGATCTCAGCCTCTCTCAAAGCTTCCCTCATAAAGACTTCTTTTTCTTCAACTGTATAATTCATCAATTTCCCTTTTTCTACTTGTCGATTTTATTATTATATCATGAATCCCAAGACAAAAAAAGCCACCGAATGCGGTGACTCTATAGGGAGATTATTATGAAAAAGAAAAGTTTAGGATATTTGTTACAACAAGTTAGGAGGTCTTCTTGTAACTGTTTATAGTATACCCGACCTATCTTAAACAAATCTTAAAAATCTCTTAGGACCAAACACTTTCTAAAATATTTGTTTGTTCACGACCAGGACCCACTGAGAAAGTAGAGATACGAACGCCAACCAATTCACTCACACGACGAACGTAGTTACGCGCATTCTCAGGAAGATCTTCCAAATTACGAACTCCAGTGATATCTTCTGACCAACCTGGCAACTCTTCATAGATAGGCTTGCAACGTTTCAATTGCTCAAGACTAGCTGGATAGTAGTCAATACGTTGACCATCAAGATCATAGGCCACACAGATTTTCACAGTATCTAAACCACTCAAAACATCGATAGAATTCAATGAAAGGTTAGTGATACCAGAAACACGACGACTATGACGCATCACAACTGAGTCAAACCAACCCACACGACGTGGACGACCAGTTGTTGTACCATACTCATGACCTACTTCACGAATGCGTTCTCCCACTTCATCAAACAACTCCGTTGGAAAAGGACCGTCTCCTACACGACTCGTATAGGCTTTACATACACCTACAACCTTATCAATCTTACTTGGACCAACACCAGAACCAATTGTCACACCACCAGCCACAGGGTTTGATGACGTAACAAATGGATAGGTACCTTGGTCGATATCTAACATAACACCTTGTGCACCTTCAAAGAGAACACGTTTACCATTATCAAGCGCATCATTCAAAATAACAGATGTATCGGTCACATATTTCTTGATTTGTTGACCATATTCGTAATATTCTTCAAAAATATCATCGAAAGCAATCGCTTTACTATCATACAATTTTTCAAAAAGACGATTCTTTTCAGCAAGGTTACGTTCTAAACGCTCACGGAAAATGTCTTTATCCAAAAGATCTGCGATACGAATGCCCACACGAGCAGCCTTGTCCATATAAGCTGGACCAATTCCTTTAATTGTAGTACCAATCTTATTGTCGCCCTTAGCTTCTTCTTGCAAGCGATCCAACTCGATATGATAAGGCAAAATGACATGCGCGCGATCAGAAATACGCAAGTTATCAGTTGTAACACCTTCCTCATGAAGATAGCTCAGCTCTTTCACAAGAGATTTAGGATTTACAACCATTCCGTTACCAATAACAGAGATTTTTTCAGGGAAGAAAATCCCAGATGGAATCAAGTGCAATTTAAACTTCTTACCATCAATCACAATCGTGTGACCTGCATTATCACCACCTTGGTAACGCGCAATCACTTCTGCATTCGCTGAAAGGAAGTCTGTAATCTTCCCTTTCCCTTCATCACCCCATTGGGTACCTACAACAACAACTGAAGTCATAATCTTGTCTGAGCCCTCAGGCTCTTCCTTTCTCACATACATGGCAGGACTCTCACCCGCAATTATATCTTACAATTTATTATAAGAAAAAATCGCCTTTTTATCAAGAAGAAACAATAGAAAGATTTGCTATTTCCAACTATTAAAAAATGATTTAGAAAAATTACCAGCTATTTATTGTTATATTCCCATGAAAAAGTAAATTTGTTCGGAAATTTACTAAAATTAGCTCAACAAGAAATAAAACCCCGATTCATTATCATCTTTTCAAGATACAAACGATAAGCAACACGATAATGGTAAACGATAAAATCTCGATGACTCCCAATTCCATATCTAACTAAATAATAAATCAAAAATTTAAAATGAAAATGTTCCCATTCCCAACTATTATCAAAGAAAGTAGCATACTCTTCTTCGATACTGTCATAGAAATCAGTCATCTGATCATAAATATTTTGTAGCATAAGCATACACTCCTTTACTTTTTATGACCTTATTCTAACAAAAAAATTTAATTAATCATTAATAATTCCTGAATTGTACAAATACCAACCTCAACAAGATAAAAAATAGGAAAAGTTGACAGAATAGAAATAAATTTACTACCTAAATTTTAAAAACTAAAATAATGGAAAGAATGGGATTCGAACCACCGAACTCGAAGGAGCAGATTTACAGTCCTCCGCCTTTAGCCACTTCATTATGAATTTTGTTAATAGGGATACTCACAATACCTTTAAACAAATAGTATATCTACCAGAATTCTTCTCAGAAACGCCACTTTAAGTACTATCATTGATCGAAAGTAGAGATCGATGAAACCTTTCTCACCAAAAAATAGTCTCTATAATATTTGTAGTGGGTAAATCCCCTATGAATATTATGGAGCCTATTTTGTTGTAGAAAAAAAGTCCCATATCAACTATAATGAAAAGCGACAAAACAACTCATTAGAAATAATCATATGGAACAATTACATTTTTTCACAAAACTCCTTGACATTAAAGACCCTAATATTCAAATTACAGATATCATCAATAGGGATTCCCACAAAGAAATCATCGCTAAACTGGATTATGAGGCTCCATCTTGTTTTATTGCACAAGATTTTAACAAACTCAACATCATCACTGTTCTTGAGGGAAGAACACAAGCTATCATCCGAAATCACTTTCTTCAATACGATAGAGCTATTCGCTGTAAGGTAAAAATCATTACTATGGATATGTTTGCTCCCTACTCTGCCCTAGCTAAACAACTTCCCTTTCGAATTTGTAGGCTCGGGCTGACATAGTCTCTCAGACTATTTCACTCCCAAATGCAAAAATTGTACTTGATCGCTTTCACATTGTACAACATCTAAGCCGTGCTATGAGTCGCGTTCGTGTCCAAATCATGAATCAGTTTGAGCGAAAATCTCATGAATACAAGGCTATCAAGCACTACTGGAAGCTCATCCAACAGGATAATCGTAAACTGAGAGATAAACGTTTTTATCGCCCTACTTTTCGTATGCATTTAACCAATAAAGAGATTCTTGATAAACTATTAAGCTATTCCGAAGACTTGAAAGATCACTATCATCTCTATCAGCTCTTGCTTTTTCACTTTCAGAATAAGGAGCCGAAGAAATTCTTTGGAGTCATTGAGGACAATCTAAAGCAGGTTCATCCTCATTCTCCCAACGCCAAATTAGAAGCGACGAATATTCTCATCAAACTCATCAAGCGCAATGCCTTTGGTTTTCGAAACTTTGAAAACTTCAAAAAACGCATTTTTCTTGCTCTGAATATCAAAAAAGAAAGGACAAATTTTGTCCTTTCACTACAGTTGAAAGAGAGCCACATAAAAAGAGGACTAAGCCTCTCTTAATTACTACTCCGCCAGTAGGACTCGAACCTACGACATCATGATTAACAGTCATGCGCTACTACCAACTGAGCTATGGCGGAATAAAGCTAAGCGACTTCCATATCTCACAGGGGGCAACCCCCAACTACTTCCGGCGTTCTAGGGCTTAACTTCTGTGTTCGGCATGGGTACAGGTGTATCTCCTAGGCTATCGTCACTTAACTCTGAGTAA
>NZ_JASHDW010000023.1:0-3344 GCF_047463435.1 Streptococcus mitis
CTGCTTAGACAGACACTTCCAATCGTCTGCTTTAGTTAGCCTACTGCGTCCCTCCATCACTACATACTCTAGTACAGGAATATCAACCTGTTGTCCATCGGATACACCTTTCGGTCTCTCCTTAGGTCCCGACTAACCCAGGGCGGACGAGCCTTCCCCTGGAAACCTTAGTCTTACGGTGGACAGGATTCTCACCTGTCTTTCGCTACTCATACCGGCATTCTCACTTCTATGCGTTCCAGCGCTCCTCACGGTACACCTTCTTCACACATAGAACGCTCTCCTACCATACCTATAAAGGTATCCACAGCTTCGGTAAATTGTTTTAGCCCCGGTACATTTTCGGCGCAGGGTCACTCGACTAGTGAGCTATTACGCACTCTTTGAATGAATAGCTGCTTCTAAGCTAACATCCTAGTTGTCTGTGCAACCCCACATCCTTTTCCACTTAACAATTATTTTGGGACCTTAGCTGGTGGTCTGGGCTGTTTCCCTTTCGACTACGGATCTTAGCACTCGCAGTCTGACTGCCGACCATAATTCATTGGCATTCGGAGTTTATCTGAGATTGGTAATCCGGGATGGACCCCTCACCCAAACAGTGCTCTACCTCCAAGAATCTCTAATGTCGACGCTAGCCCTAAAGCTATTTCGGAGAGAACCAGCTATCTCCAAGTTCGTTTGGAATTTCTCCGCTACCCACAAGTCATCCAAGCACTTTTCAACGTGCCCTGGTTCGGTCCTCCAGTGCGTCTTACCGCACCTTCAACCTGCTCATGGGTAGGTCACATGGTTTCGGGTCTACGTCATGATACTAATCCGCCCTATTCAGACTCGGTTTCCCTACGGCTCCGTCTCTTCAACTTAACCTCGCATCATAACGTAACTCGCCGGTTCATTCTACAAAAGGCACGCTCTCACCCATTAACGGGCTCGAACTTGTTGTAGGCACACGGTTTCAGGTTCTATTTCACTCCCCTCCCGGGGTGCTTTTCACCTTTCCCTCACGGTACTGGTCCACTATCGGTCACTAGGGAGTATTTAGGGTTGGGAGATGGTCCTCCCAGATTCCGACGGGATTTCACGTGTCCCGCCGTACTCAGGATACTGCTAGGTACAAAGACTATTTTAAATACGAGGCTATTACTCTCTTTGGCTGATCTTCCCAAATCATTCTTCTATAATCTTTGAGTCCACATTGCAGTCCTACAACCCCGAAGAGTAAACTCTTCGGTTTGCCCTCCTGCCGTTTCGCTCGCCGCTACTAAGGCAATCGCTTTTGCTTTCTCTTCCTGCAGCTACTTAGATGTTTCAGTTCACTGCGTCTTCCTCCTCACATCCTTAACAGATGCGGGTAACAGGTAGTACCTGTTGGGTTCCCCCATTCGGAAATCCCTGGATCATCGCTTACTTACAGCTACCCAAGGCATATCGTCGTTTGTCACGTCCTTCTTCGGCTCCTAGTGCCAAGGCATCCACCGTGCGCCCTTATTAACTTAACCTTATTTTCTGACCTTTCAGTCATAAACTCTTATTAATACTACAGCGTTTTCGGTTTATTTTCTTGTTACTATTTGATATAGATATTCAATTTTCAATGTGCATTACTTGGTGATCTCTCACCAATGGAGCCTAGCGGGATCGAACCGCTGACCTCCTGCGTGCAAAGCAGGCGCTCTCCCAGCTGAGCTAAGGCCCCACAAGACCTCTCAAGACTAAACAAGACCAATGCGCAGTTCCTTATCCTTAGAAAGGAGGTGATCCAGCCGCACCTTCCGATACGGCTACCTTGTTACGACTTCACCCCAATCATCTATCCCACCTTAGGCGGCTGGCTCCAAATGGTTACCTCACCGACTTCGGGTGTTACAAACTCTCGTGGTGTGACGGGCGGTGTGTACAAGGCCCGGGAACGTATTCACCGCGGCGTGCTGATCCGCGATTACTAGCGATTCCGACTTCATGTAGGCGAGTTGCAGCCTACAATCCGAACTGAGACTGGCTTTAAGAGATTAGCTTGCCGTCACCGGCTTGCGACTCGTTGTACCAGCCATTGTAGCACGTGTGTAGCCCAGGTCATAAGGGGCATGATGATTTGACGTCATCCCCACCTTCCTCCGGTTTATTACCGGCAGTCTCGCTAGAGTGCCCAACTGAATGATGGCAACTAACAATAGGGGTTGCGCTCGTTGCGGGACTTAACCCAACATCTCACGACACGAGCTGACGACAACCATGCACCACCTGTCACCTCTGTCCCGAAGGAAAACTCTATCTCTAGAGTGGTCAGAGGGATGTCAAGACCTGGTAAGGTTCTTCGCGTTGCTTCGAATTAAACCACATGCTCCACCGCTTGTGCGGGCCCCCGTCAATTCCTTTGAGTTTCAACCTTGCGGTCGTACTCCCCAGGCGGAGTGCTTAATGCGTTAGCTGCGGCACTAAACCCCGGAAAGGGTCTAACACCTAGCACTCATCGTTTACGGCGTGGACTACCAGGGTATCTAATCCTGTTTGCTCCCCACGCTTTCGAGCCTCAGCGTCAGTTACAAGCCAGAGAGCCGCTTTCGCCACCGGTGTTCCTCCATATATCTACGCATTTCACCGCTACACATGGAATTCCACTCTCCCCTCTTGCACTCAAGTTAAACAGTTTCCAAAGCGTACTATGGTTAAGCCACAGCCTTTAACTTCAGACTTATCTAACCGCCTGCGCTCGCTTTACGCCCAATAAATCCGGACAACGCTCGGGACCTACGTATTACCGCGGCTGCTGGCACGTAGTTAGCCGTCCCTTTCTGGTAAGATACCGTCACAGTGTGAACTTTCCACTCTCACACTCGTTCTTCTCTTACAACAGAGCTTTACGATCCGAAAACCTTCTTCACTCACGCGGCGTTGCTCGGTCAGACTTCCGTCCATTGCCGAAGATTCCCTACTGCTGCCTCCCGTAGGAGTCTGGGCCGTGTCTCAGTCCCAGTGTGGCCGATCACCCTCTCAGGTCGGCTATGTATCGTCGCCTTGGTGAGCCGTTACCCCACCAACTAGCTAATACAACGCAGGTCCATCTGGTAGTGATGCAATTGCACCTTTTAAGCAAATGTCATGCAACATCTACTATTATGCGGTATTAGCTATCGTTTCCAATAGTTATCCCCCGCTACCAGGCAGGTTACCTACGCGTTACTCACCCGTTCGCAACTCATCCAGAGAAGCAAGCTCCTCCTTCAGCGTTCTACTTGCATGTATTAGGCACGCCGCCAGCGTTCGTCCTGAGCCAGGATCAAACTCTCATTAAAAGTTTGAGTTCTCACTCATTTCTGTCACTGACAGATTTATTGTTTTTT
>NZ_JASHDW010000024.1:0-2505 GCF_047463435.1 Streptococcus mitis
AGGCTGATTCAGAAGCCGATGTGCTTGCTGATTCTGATGCACTTGTTGATGCTGACTCAGAAGCGCTTGTTGATGCCGATTCAGAAGCTGATGTGCTTGCTGATTCTGACGCACTTGTTGAGGCTGATTCTGAAGCGCTTGTGCTTGCTGATTCTGATGCACTTGTTGATGCTGATTCAGAAGCGCTTGTTGACGCTGATTCTGACGCACTTGTTGAGGCTGACTCAGAGGCTGATGTGCTTGCTGATTCTGACGCACTTGTTGATGCTGACTCAGACGCACTTGTTGATGCTGATTCAGAGGCTGATGTGCTTGCTGATTCTGACGCACTTGTTGAGGCTGATTCTGAAGCGCTTGTGCTTGCTGATTCTGAGGCACTTGTTGAGGCTGATTCTGAGGCTGATGTGCTTGCTGATTCTGACGCACTTGTTGATGCTGATTCTGAGGCTGATGTGCTTGCTGACTCAGAGGCACTTGTTGAGGCTGACTCAGAGGCTGATGTGCTTGCTGATTCTGACGCACTTGTTGATGCTGACTCAGATGCGCTTGTTGATGCCGATTCAGAAGCCGATGTGCTTGCTGATTCTGATGCACTTGTTGATGCTGACTCAGACGCACTTGTTGAGGCTGACTCAGAGGCACTTGTTGAGGCTGATTCTGATGCGCTTGTTGACGCTGATTCTGACGCACTTGTTGAGGCTGACTCAGAAGCGCTTGTTGATGCTGACTCAGAAGCTGATGTGCTTGCTGATTCTGACGCACTTGTTGAGGCTGACTCAGAAGCGCTTGTTGACGCTGATTCTGACGCACTTGTTGAGGCTGACTCAGAGGCTGATGTGCTTGCTGATTCTGAGGCACTTGTTGATGCTGATTCAGAGGCTGATGTGCTTGCTGACTCAGAGGCACTTGTTGAGGCTGATTCTGAAGCGCTTGTGCTTGCTGATTCTGACGCACTTGTTGATGCTGACTCAGACGCACTTGTTGATGCTGATTCAGAGGCTGATGTGCTTGCTGATTCAGAGGCACTTGTTGATGCTGATTCTGAGGCTGATGTGCTTGCTGACTCAGAGGCACTTGTTGAGGCTGATTCTGAAGCGCTTGTGCTTGCTGATTCTGACGCACTTGTTGAGGCTGATTCAGAGGCTGATGTACTTGCTGATTCTGACGCACTTGTTGATGCTGATTCTGAAGCGCTTGTGCTTGCTGATTCTGACGCACTTGTTGATGCTGATTCAGAGGCTGATGTGCTTGCTGATTCTGACGCACTGGTTGATGCTGATTCTGAGGCTGATGTGCTTGCTGACTCAGACGCACTTGTTGATGCTGATTCTGACGCACTTGTTGATGCTGACTCAGAAGCGCTTGTTGATGCCGATTCAGAAGCCGATGTGCTTGCTGATTCTGACGCACTTGTTGATGCTGACTCAGACGCACTTGTTGATGCTGACTCAGAGGCACTTGTTGATGCTGACTCAGAGGCACTTGTTGATGCTGATTCTGAAGCGCTTGTTGACGCTGATTCTGACGCACTTGTTGATGCTGACTCAGAAGCTGATGTGCTTGCTGATTCTGACGCACTTGTTGAGGCTGATTCAGAAGCCGATGTGCTTGCTGATTCTGATGCACTTGTTGATGCTGACTCAGAAGCGCTTGTTGATGCCGATTCAGAAGCTGATGTGCTTGCTGATTCTGACGCACTTGTTGAGGCTGACTCAGAGGCTGATGTGCTTGCTGACTCAGACGCACTTGTTGATGCTGATTCAGAGGCTGATGTGCTTGCTGATTCTGACGCACTTGTTGAGGCTGATTCAGAGGCTGATGTGCTTGCCGACTCAGAAGCGCTTGTTGATGCCGATTCAGAAGCCGATGTGCTTGCTGATTCTGAAGCGCTTGTGCTTGCTGACTCAGACGCACTTGTTGATGCTGACTCAGAAGCGCTTGTTGATGCCGATTCAGAGGCTGATGTGCTTGCTGATTCTGACGCACTTGTTGATGCTGACTCAGACGCGCTTGTTGACGCTGATTCAGAGGCCGATGTGCTTGCTGATTCTGACGCACTGGTTGACGCTGATTCTGATGCGCTTGTGCTTGCTGATTCTGATGCACTTGTTGACGCTGATTCTGATGCACTTGTTGATGCTGACTCAGAAGCTGATGTGCTTGCTGATTCTGATGCACTTGTTGATGCTGACTCAGAAGCTGATGTGCTTGCTGATTCTGACGCACTTGTTGACGCTGATTCTGACGCACTTGTTGAGGCTGACTCAGACGCACTTGTTGATGCTGACTCAGAAGCGCTTGTGCTTGCTGATTCTGATGCACTTGTTGATGCTGACTCAGAAGCGCTTGTGCTTGCTGATTCTGACGCACTTGTTGATGCTGACTCAGAGGCACTTGTTGATGCTGATTCTGATGCGCTTGTTGACGCTGATTCTGACGCACTTGTTGAGGCTGACTCAGAAGCGCTTGTTGATGCTGACTCAGAAGCTGATGTGCTTGCTGATT
>NZ_JASHDW010000025.1:0-2119 GCF_047463435.1 Streptococcus mitis
CATATGAATCTTTCTAATGAGTTGTTTCGTCGCTTTTCATTATAGGTCATATGGGACTTTTTTTCTACACAAAAATAGGCTCCATAATATTTATAGGAGATTTACCCACTACAAATATTATAGAGCCGTTTTTTATTGGTAAGTTTGTTTATATAATTAATCGAATTTAGAATGGTATAATATGACTTCTAAAGTATTATTAGAAATTTGACTTGAATTTTCCAATCAATTTATTCATACTTTATTTCAATCTACTATAATTATGGTCTTATTTATAGACTATGTGATTGTCTAGTTAAAATTATATAGAGAAAATATCTGGGAATATGATATAATAGTAGTTACATAGAAAATGAATGAGATAATATTATGACTAGAGAAAAAGAGTTTAAAACTATAAATGAACAGATTAGTATTCAAAAAAATAGGAACTTAAAAATTTCTGACGAACTACAGATGGAGAGCTTTATCCAACAGAAAAATTATTTTAATTCCATAAATGGCTTTGAAACTCTTTTTTTGTTAACTTCAAATCCTAAAAAGTATATGTCTAGAGTATCTTTTAAGGATATTAAAAGAATATATGTATTGGATAGAAATATTGCTAAATACCTATTTCAAGAAATTGAAAAGATTGAGATTGAATTAAAGTCTAGAATTGCCTATGAATTTGCAAGAGAACATTGTAGTAGTGGTATTGAGTCTAATTTAAATTATTTGGATATCAATTTCTATGAACGTCCGACTCGGCATAATCACAATTCTTTTACAGATTATTTCTATACTTCTGGGAAGGATAGAAAAACACATATTTTTTTCAGAACTCATAATATTTCTGCTAGAATTAAGAATGCAAGATTTACGGGTAATATACAACGTTCAAGTGTTAATGGATCAATATTTTATAATTTAGAAGGTATTTTTGAAGGCACTATTGATGACCTTAAAATAAATATTTACAGGGGAAAATTCTCAATAAAAGATAATAATACTCCTAGTGATATCTCTGGATTAGATGGTTGTACAAATGTGTCAGTCCAGATTAGCAACTTAGAAGGAAGATTTTTTGACTTATCTTATGCAGACTATTGTAAAATGAAATATCCATATATTTCTAGCTATAAGAATCCGCCACTTTGGGTTATTATTGATACATTAATGCTCAATGATTTATTAATTTTATTTCAGGGATTGGGAGTGAAAATACAAAATAGAATTATGAGTGAAATGGGCTTTGATTCGTCGGTTAGTGGTAGTCGTGAAAAATTTATTAACGCTTGTGAAATATTGCGTGAATTAAGAAATGAATTAGCACATTTTAGTCTTATAACAAGATATAGAACAGGAAATAAAATTCTGATAAATAGTCTTTTTATCTCTGAGTTATCACTCACTCCTAAGACTAACAATAGAGTTCTAAAATTTTATCAAAGTTTAAAAATTTTAAATTATTTTAATAATTTCTCTCTTAAAAAAATAGATCGTTCTATCAGACTATACTGTTTAAAAAATATATTTTTATTTAAATTTGATATTATTAAAAATTTTTTTAAAAGAATTGGAAAATAAGTATTGCTAAAAGATACTATTTGTGATAGAATAATCTTTGTTATATTTTAGAGCCACGACGGCGTGAGATCCTTGAAAGAGGTTTTCAAAAGTCAATAAGAGAGAAGTTTCATAACTTCTCTCTGTTTTTTATATGTTATATTATTTCGTGGAACGGAAAAATTTTAAATAATTGAATCATAACAAGGGATAAATCTCCTATTTTTTGACTTTAACAATGGTAGTGGATTGAGTTTTGTCTATATTAGTGGCTGGCCAAAATTTGATAGTAAATGGTACTATGCTTATAGTTCAGGCGCCCTTGCAGTAAGCACTACAGTTGATGGTTATTACGTAAATGCTAACGGTGAGTGGGTTTAAAAGTGTAAAATTTACCATAGAAAATGTAAATAATGAAAAGAAAATAAAAAGAAAGCTTATAAATGTACTGCACCCCAAAAGTTAGACAGAAAAAATCTAACTTTTGGGGTGTTTTATTATGAAATTGAGTTATGATGATAAAGTTCAGATCTATGAACTTAGAAAACAAGGATATAGCTTAGAGAAGCTT
>NZ_JASHDW010000027.1:0-1415 GCF_047463435.1 Streptococcus mitis
GGCTCTATAATATTTGTAGTGGGTAAATCTCCTATAAATATTATGGAGCCTATTTTTGTGTAGAAAAAAAGTCCCATATGACCTATAATGAAAAGCGACGAAACAACTCATTAGAAAGATTCATATGGAACCATTACATTTTATCATAAAACTGCTCGATATCAAAGACCCTAATGTCCAAATTATGGATGTTGTTAATAGAGATACCCACAAGGAAATCATCGCTAAACTGGATTATGAGGCCCCATCTTGTCCTGAATGTGGAAGTCAAATGAAGAAATATGACTTCCAAAAACCATCGAAAATTCCTTACCTTGAAACAACTGGTATGCCTACCAGAATCCTCCTTAAAAAGCGTCGTTTCAAGTGCTATCATTGCTCTAAAATGATGGTCTCACAGACCTCTCTCGTCGAGAAAAATCACCAAATTCCTCGTATTATCAACCAAAAAATTGCGCAAAAATTGATTGAAAAAACTTCTATGACCGATATCGCTCATCAACTGGCTATTTCAACTTCAACTGTCATTCGCAAGCTTAATGACTTCCGTTTTAAGCATGATTTTTCTCGTCTTCCAGAGATTATGTCTTGGGACGAGTATGCCTTTACCAAGGGAAAGATGAGTTTCATTGCACAAGATTTTGATAATCTTAACATCATCACTGTTCTTGAAGGCAGAACACAGGCTATCATACGAAATCACTTTCTGCGCTACGAGCGAGCTGTTCGTTGTCAGGTGAAAATCATTACGATGGATATGTTTAGTCCCTACTATGCCTTAGCTAAACAGCTTTTCCCATGTGCTAAAATCGTTCTCGACCGCTTTCACATTGTCCAACATCTCAGCCGTGCTATGAGTCGTGTCCGTGTCCAAATCATGAATCAATTTGAGCGAAAATCTCATGAATACAAAGCCATCAAGCGCTACTGGAAGCTCATACAGCAGGATAGTCGTAAACTCAGTGATAAACGTTTTTATCGCCCTACTTTTCGCATGCACTTAACAAATAAAGAAATTCTAGACAAGCTTTTGAGCTATTCAGAAGACTTGAAACACCACTACAATCTCTATCAACTCTTGCTTTTTCACTTTCAGAACAAGGAACCTGTCAAATTCTTCGGACTTATTGAGGACAATCTAAAGCAGGTTCATCCTCTTTTTCAGACTGTCTTTAAAACCTTCCTCAAGGATAAAGAAAAGATTGTCAACGCCCTTCAACTACCCTATTCCAACGCCAAATTGGAAGCGACCAATAATCTCATCAAACTTATCAAGCGAAATGCCTTTGGTTTTCGGAACTTTGAAAACTTCAAAAAACGGATTTTTATCGCTCTCAATATCAAAAAAGAAAGGACGAAATGTGTCCTTTCTCGATCTTAGCTTTTCTTCAACCCACTACAGTTGACAAAGAGCC
>NZ_JASHDW010000028.1:0-1294 GCF_047463435.1 Streptococcus mitis
GGCTCTATAATATTTGTAGTGGGTAAATCCCCTATGGATCTTATGGAGCCTATTTTGTTGTAGAAAAAAAGTCCCATATGACCTATAATGAAAAGCGACTAAACAACTCATTAGAAAGATTCATATGGAACAATTACATTTTATCACAAAACTACTCGATATTAAAGACCCTAATATCCAGATTCTAGACATCATCAATAGGGATACCCACAAAGAAATCATCGCTAAACTGGATTACAATGCCCCATCTTGTCCTGATTGTGGACATCAAATGAAGAAATATGACTTTCAAAAACCGTCTAAGATCCCTTACCTAGAAACGACTGGTATGGCTACTAGAATTCTACTTAGAAAACGTCGTTTTAAGTGCTATCAGTGTTCAAAAATGATGGTTGCTGAGACTCCTCTAGTAAAGAAAAATCATCAAATTCCTCGTATCATCAACCAAAAAATTGCTCAGAAGCTGATTGAAAAAACTTCTATGACCGATATTGCCCATCAGCTAGCCATCTCAACTTCAACTGTCATTCGCAAGCTCAATGACTTCCGTTTTAAGCATGATTTTTCTCGTCTGCCTGAGATTATGTCTTGGGATGAGTACTCCTTTACAAAGGGAAAAATGAGTTTCATTGCACAAGATTTTGAAAAGCTCAATATCATCACTGTTCTCGAGGGAAGAACACAAGCTATTATTCGAAATTACTTTCTTAAATATGATAGAGTCGTCCGATGTCGAGTGAAAATCATTACTATGGATATGTTTAGCCCTTACTATGACTTGGCTAAACAGCTTTTTCCAAACGCTAAAATCGTGTTGGATCGTTTCCATATTGTCCAACACATGAGCCGTGCTATGAGTCGTATGCGTGTCCAAATCATGAATCAGTTTCATCGAAAATCCCATGAATACAAGGCTATCAAGCGTTACTGGAAACTCATCCAACAAGATAGTCGGAAACTCAGCTATAAACGTTTTTATCGCCCTACTTTTCGCATGCACTTGACGAATAAAGAAATTCTAGACAAGCTTTTGAGCTATTCAGAAGACTTGAAACACCACTACCATCTCTATCAACTCTTGCTTTTTCACTTTCAGAATAAGGAACCGGATAAATTTTTCGGGCTCATTGAGGACAATCTAAAGCAGGTTCATCCTCTTTTTCAGACTGTCTTTAAAACCTTCCTCAAGGATAAAGAGAAAATTGCCAACGCCCTTCAACTACCCTATTCCAACGCCAAACTGGAAGCCACCAATAATCTTATCAAACTTATCAAGCGCAATGCCTTTGGATTT
>NZ_JASHDW010000029.1:0-1246 GCF_047463435.1 Streptococcus mitis
TGTACTGCACCCCAAAAGTTAGACAGAAAAAATCTAACTTTTGGGGTGTTTTATTATGAAATTGAGTTATGATGATAAAGTTCAGATCTATGAACTTAGAAAACAAGGATATAGCTTAGAGAAGCTTTCAAATAAATTTGGGATAAACAATTCTAATCTTAGGTACATGATTAAATTGATTGATCGTTATGGAATAGAAATCGTCAAAAAAGGAAAGAATTGTTACTATTCTCCTGAACTAAAACAAGAGATCATTGATAAAGTTCTTCTTGAGGGGCATTCACAAATTAGGGCGTCTATGGATTATGCTCTTCCAAGTAGTGGATTACTTTCGAATTGGCTGGCACAATACAAGAAAAACGGGTATACTATTGTTGAGAAAACAAGAGGGAGACCACCTAAAATGGGACGTAAGCCAAAGAAGAGATTTGAAGATATGACAGAATTAGAACGTCTTCAAGCAGAAAATGAGTACTTGAGAGCGGAGAATGCCATTCTAAAAAAGTTGAGAGAACTCCGATTGAGGGACGAAAAGAAGCAAGAAGAAAAACGGAAATTGTTCAAGGACTTGTAACAGAGTTTTCTTTAGATATCCTTCTAAAGATTATTAAGCTTGCCCGTTCAACTTATTATTACCACTTAAAACAGCTGGATCAAAGCGATAAAGATTATGATATTAAAGCTGAAATTCAGTCAACTTATACTGAGCATAAAGGAAATTACGGCTATCGTCGCATGACTCTAGAATTACGAAATCGTGGCTTCGTAGTGAACCATAAGAAGGTGCAGCGTCTGATGAAAGTACTTGGTTTAACGGCTCGAATTCGCCGTAAACGGAAGTATTCTTCCTACCAAGGAGAGGTTGGCAAGAAAGCAGATAATCTTATTCAACGTCAATTTGAAGCAACCAAACCAATGCAAAAGTGCTACACAGATGTGACAGAATTTGCCATTCCAGCAAGCAGCCAAAAGCTTTATTTATCACCAGTTTTAGATGGCTTTAACAGCGAAATTATCTCCTACAATCTTTCTACTTCGCCGAACTTAGTACAAATGAAAGCTATGCTAGAACAAGCCTTTACAGAGAACCATTACGAAAATACAATTCTCCATAGTGATCAAGGATGGCAATACCAACACGATTTTTATCATCATTTTTTAAAGAATAAGGGAATCCAACCATCTATGTCACGTAAGGGAAATAGTCCAGATAACGGTATGATGGAATCTTTCTTTGGCATTCTTA
>NZ_JASHDW010000030.1:0-716 GCF_047463435.1 Streptococcus mitis
GTCGGGCTCATAACCCGAAGGTCGTAGGTTCAAATCCTGCTCCCGCAATAAGGCTCGGTAGCTCAGTTGGTAGAGCAATGGATTGAAGCTCCATGTGTCGGCGGTTCGATTCCGTCTCGCGCCATTTTTACTTATAGTGTGTATGCGGGTGTAGTTTAGTGGTAAAACTACAGCCTTCCAAGCTGTTGTCGCGAGTTCGATTCTCGTCACCCGCTTTGAACTTTGTTCAAATTACATTACCAAGTTTTTAACTTGGGCGCGTAGCTCAGGTGGTTAGAGCGCACGCCTGATAAGCGTGAGGTCGGTGGTTCGAGTCCACTCGTGCCCATTAATAGGAGAATTACTCAAGAGGCTGAAGAGGACGGTTTGCTAAATCGTTAGGTCGGGTAACTGGCGCAAGGGTTCGAATCCCTTATTCTCCGTTTTATTGAGAGTTTATAACTCTTTTT
The DNA here is from genome assembly GCF_047463435.1 of Streptococcus mitis. Taxonomy (GTDB): domain Bacteria; phylum Bacillota; class Bacilli; order Lactobacillales; family Streptococcaceae; genus Streptococcus; species Streptococcus mitis_DS. The sequence goes on from NZ_JASHDW010000030.1 coordinate 450, forward strand.
TTATATTTTTAAGAATAGTAGAATAAAAACTTCAGATTTGTAAAACTTAATTGGATTACTTATCTGAAGTTTTTTTTCGCTCTTTGTCAACTGTAGTGGGCTGCAGAAAAGCTAAAATCTTTATATATTGTTGATTTTATGGGCTCTTTGTCAACTGTAGTGGGTTGATGAAAAGCTAAGCTCGAGAAAGGACAAATTTCGTCCTTTCTTTTTTGATATTCAGAGCGATAAAAATCCGTTTTTTGAAGTTTTCAAAGTTCCGAAATC
>NZ_JASHDW010000031.1:0-692 GCF_047463435.1 Streptococcus mitis
GGCAAAAATCATGATTATTGGTTGTATTTTAAACGCCAGTATCCAATTTGCCAGAGAAGCCAAGTTCCAAACGCGCAGTGGAGAAATTGTCTCTAAGTTAAAATCAGAAGAAGTGGACTTTCGGCATAGAGAAGTTTCACAAAAATTAAAGCGTCGGTTACGCTTGATAAAAAAAGAAAAAACGGAATAAGGGAGAGTGGGACAGAAATCGGTAATTCGTTAGAATTCGATTTCGTCGTCCCACCTCCGCACAGTTGAGTAGGGCTGTAAAAGCTGATGAAATCAGCGTAGTAGAGCCCACTCAACCACTGCGTCTTGCTCGACAATCCAAAAATAATTGAGAGGCTAGGACTTTTGTCCCAGCCTCTTTTGGTGTATCCTAAATAGGATTTGTGTTCATCGAAGAAAATTTGGGAATTGGTCTCATGACCGATCTGAATCTCTTTCATGAATATCCAAATCTTGTCAAAATTCCGCTGGTTGAAGAGGAAAAATCAGTCTTTTATATTAGTTATGCCTCTACAAATGAAGGGGAACCCCACGCTCTTCTTAGCTCCTTTATTGAACGGTTAGATTAGTGTGAAAAATAAGGAAGCTGGTTTAAAATAGACCAGTAGAAAGTGTCTTGAATAAAATTAGGCTTGTAGAGAAAGGAAATTCATGATTTCGCTTTGTCTGCCAGCCTTTTTTGG
>NZ_JASHDW010000032.1:0-542 GCF_047463435.1 Streptococcus mitis
TAGCCTTGTTTCTTGAATTCTGTGATTTGACTTGTTGTGCTGTAGGCAATGGCTTCACCTGACTTACCTGTCACTTCATCTGTTGTGAGAACACGGTTACCGTTAGTGCTTACATAACGGATAATAGCTTTTTGAGCATCCTTACGGTAAGTGACTGTTTCAACACGGTCTTGGTCTTTAGCCTTCACTCCGCTTACAGCTGGGATTTCTGATTTATCCGCTGTGTAACCTGCGATAGTTGGAGAGACTACTTTATCAAACGTATCATCATTAGTTGTCCAGTCTTGGAAGTCAATATGACCTGTTACCAAGTTGACATTGCTCCAACGTTTGAAGTTCAGTGTTTCAACCACATCATCCTTAGCCTTGCTTCCATCTTCGTAAACATAATGGATGGTACGGCTAACGCTTTCTTTGTTATCCAAGTTTTCAACTGTACCTGGCCAACGTGGGCTATCTGGTTGTCCTGGATTGACTGGTGTATTTGGTTGTGGGGTTGGGTTATCTGGGTTAACTGGTTCAACACGTTCTGAAAGGGTTAC